>JBGCDY010000158.1:0-5030 GCA_045105835.1 Chitinophagales bacterium | reverse complement strand
ACGCTTCAAAAACAAAACAGAAGCCATTCAAGCCTTTGCAGCCATTCGGTCGAAAGTGGTCAATTTTGTCGAAACAACGGAACTTCCTTTAGAGCAAATTACCTTCAAACACTTCTTTTTAGGCTCATTGGATGGTAAGGGATGGATTGCATTTATGGATGGACATTGCCAAAGACACACGCTTCAAATCCAAGAATTGAAGGAAGAATAGTCAAACTATACCTAATTATTCTAAATGAAATGGATGTAATGATTTGATTGTTAGGTTTTTATATTTATTGTATGAAAAAATAATCAAATTTCATGTTAATTTTTTCCAATTAACAGCAATAATTTTTTAGTGCTTGCATAGCACTACCATAGTGTAGTATAGCAAAGCAAAGTTTTGACAAACCTTCCGAAACCAAAGTCTGATGGAAATGAATAGGGTCTATAAAAAAATACGAGAGCTGGAAGAGGTTGCAGGGTTTTCCAAACATGAACAGTTGGTGCAAGGCATTCTCAATTCGATAGATGAAAAAATCGTGATACAGGGAAGTATTTTACCCTCTGTTAATAACATGGTTAAGGAGTTGGGGTTTGCGAGTAAGACGATAGTGAAGGCATACAAAGACCTGAAAGATAGGGGGGTGATTGAATCAAAAAACCGTTTGGGCTACTTTGTCATCAATGAAAATACAGAGCAAAAAGTGAAAGTAGCTTTGCTGATTTATGCTTTTCACACTTTTCAAGAAGATTTTTACAATGCTTTTAGAGCAAGTTTGGGAGAAAACATACAGGTAGATGTGTTTTTTCACCACAACAATATGGAAATCTTTGAAACAATCGTGGGCAATATCAAAGGGAAGTATGGAATGTATGTAGTTGCTCCTATTCCCAATGCGAAAACGAAAAGGATATTGAGTGATTTTCCCAGCAATAAACTGTTGTTGGTGGATAGATTTGAAGATTTGGGAAAAGATTTCTCTCATATAACACAAGAGTTTGAGATTGCAACCTATATGGGATTGAAGGAATTGGCAACAAGCATTCGGAAATTTGAAGAAATGATATTTTTCTTTTTGCCGAATTCAGATTATCCCATTGAAGTGAAAAGAGCTTATGAACAGTTTTTGAAGGACTACAATATTAAGGGACGCATTGAAAAGAAATATACCCTTGGGACAGCAAAAAAAGGCTGTGTTTATTTCACAATTGGAGATGGAGATTTGTGGCGATTGTTGAAGGACTGTGAAAAACAAGGTATTGAAGTCGGAAAGGATGTGGGAATTCTTTCGAATAACAACAATATAGTAA
Organism: Chitinophagales bacterium; assembly: GCA_045105835.1. Taxonomy (GTDB): domain Bacteria; phylum Bacteroidota; class Bacteroidia; order Chitinophagales; family UBA2359; genus JAUHXA01. Next base: position 3,734 of record JBGCDY010000158.1, on the reverse strand, counting down.
AAGAAATTATTTGTGGTGGAATCACCACACTTTCTACTGATTTTGAAAAAATGGGACAGCAAGCCGCCGAATTTGTATTGAATCAAGAGTTGGTGCAGGAAACCATACCGACGGTTTTGATTCGACGAAATTCTTTGTGATTAGATATTAGTTGATTAGTGACTGGTTATTAGTCTATTGGTACACCCAATGTAAGTGCTAAATTTATTTGGCTGGCTTTAAATACACCAAATAAATTCCGAGAAACCAGAAGAAGTCTTGGGGATTACATTGTGCTACAAACCAATGTTGCCTATTCACCAATCACAAGTCACGAATAACCAATCACCACCAAAGCCTAAAACAAAAAAAGCAACCCGAATCTCTGTGGGGGAGAAACAGGTTGCAGAGCAATTAACTAATAAAAAGTAAAGGTACGATGATTATTTTTTACTCTCAAACTCTGTCCAGATTTGTCAAAAATCGGATCAGATTTCTCACGCCCTCTAAAGGTGTTTGGCTCGCCATGTTGGCAGCAACTTTTCTTCTCCTAAGTCCATTGGGGCAAAACCTTATGGCAGATTCTCCATCAGATCAATTGGCTGATAAAAATGATGCACTGGGAACTGTTTCAGGAACGGTTACAAGCACAGATGGAGAGCCTCTCTATGGTGTAAACGTAGTGGTGAAAGGAACGACTACTGGTACAACAACAGACTTTGATGGCAAATATTCTTTGGATGTGCCAGATGATGCGACACTTGTGTTTAGTTATATTGGTTTCATCGCACAGGAAATTGCTGCTGCTGGTCAATCGACTCTTAATGTAAAATTGGAGGAAGATGCTGAATTGTTGGATCAAGTGGTGGTTGTGGGCTATGGTACAATTCGCAAAAGCGATTTGACGGGTTCCGTGGCTTCTATTGCAGGGAAAGAATTGACTTCCATTGCAGTAGGTAATCCTACTTCTGCTCTTCAAGGTAAGGTAGCAGGTGTTCAGGTGGAAAACAATGGTGGTGAACCAGGTGGTGCTGCCAACGTATTTGTACGTGGAGTAAGTTCTTTGACCAACTCTTTTCCATTGTATGTAATTGATGGAACATTTGCGGACAACATGAACTACTTGAATCCCAAGGATATTGACCGTATTGAAGTATTGAAAGATGCTTCTGCTGCTGCAATCTATGGTTCTCGTGCTGCAAATGGTGTGGTCATTATCCAAACCAAAAGAGGCGAAAAAAATGGTGCGCCTCGTGTGAGTTTGGACATCAGAGGTGGTACAGAATCACCTGATAATATGTTGGAATTTTTGAACGGCTCTGAATTTGTTGCTCATCGCAATCAATTGGAAATTAACGATGGTACAGGTTTTGTATTGGAAGACAATGGTGTTAGCACCGACTGGCAAGATCTTTCTTTGAACCCTGGTTCTATCCAAGATTATGGCTTGTCTGTATCTGGTGGAGGAGAAAATTCAAGATATTTTGTATCTGGTAATATTTTCAAACAAGATGGTGTTTTGCTTTCTTCTGGATATGAAAGAACCAACTTTAGAGCCAACACAGAATTTCAATTGGGGCGTTTTAAAGTACAGCAATCTTTGGGGCTTACCCGTTCTGAGTTAGAACGCAATGTTTGGTTTGGTCGTGATGGTTCTTCAACCACTCCTATTTTGCGTGAAAATGCACCTGAAAATGATGGCGGTTTTGAAGCTCCAAGCACAGATATTCACAACTTTGCAGGTCAAAATAAATACGGTTTGGCTTCTTTGGAAGAACACTTAGAAAACGATACCAAGCTTTTTGGAAACATCAATGTTTCTTATGAAATAACAGAAGGATTGACTGCAAAATTGAACTTTGGTGCAGACTTATTGAACCGTCACAACTTTTCTTTCCGACCTACTTTTTTTATGAGTGGCTCTGATGCGGTGGACAATATCAATGATCAAAATGACTTGACCGAAATTCGCACCGAAAGCCTTCTGACCTTGTTTGAGCCAACCTTGAGCTATGGCAAAGATTTGGGAGAAGGTCGCTTGGATGTTGTAGTGGGTTTGACCCGTCAAAAAATAGATACCCGTTCTTTGGGAGTATATGCACAAGGATTGCCAAACAATGATATTCAAGTCATTGGAGCAGCAAACCCTACAAACGTAGGAGCAACTGCTGGTTTCAACAACATCAGTGGTTTGATTTCTCAGTTTGGACGTGTAAACTATAGTCACCAAGGGAAATACTTGTTGAGTGCTACCATGCGTAGAGATGCTTCTTCCAAATTTGCAGAAGAATACAGGGTGGGTTATTTCCCCTCTTTCTCTCTGGGGTGGAACATCAGTTCAGAAGATTTCTGGTCGTCTGAGTCAATCACCAAGTTGAAATTGAGAGCAGGCTATGGCGAATTGGGGGCACAAAACATTCCCGATTATGCTTACCAATCTGTATTTAACCTAACTTCTGGAACTTCCTTTGCAGGTGCATTGGCTCCAGGGTATGCACAAACTTCATTGGCATTGGACGACCTTCAGTGGGAAACGGCAAAAACCACCAATATTGGGGTAGATGTAGGCTTGTGGAATGACAAAATTACTTTCTCTGCTGAATACTACAACAAAAACGTAGAAGACGTTTTGGTAGGAGTCGCATTGCCTTCTTCAGTAGGTTTCAGTGAGCCTGTTATCCAAAACATTGGAGCAATCAGCAATAGTGGATTTGAGTTTGAAGGTCTATACAAAGGTCGTTCAGGTGGAGATTTTACTTTTGACTTAGGTGTGAACCTTTCTACTTTCAACAGCGAAATCACCTCATTGCCGAACCCAATCGTAGGTCCTTCTATTACAGAGGATTTGGCAAGAGCCAATCGATTTATTGAAGGCGAAGCTCCTGGTGTATATTGGGGATATGTAATTGAAGGTGTATATGCTGATGAAGCCGCAATTGCAGCAGATCCAAATTTACAGAATGATCCTGAGCGTAAAGTAATCGTTCAGCCTGGTGATTTTATCAGAAAAGACTTGGATGGTGATGGCAAAATCACAGGTGATGACCAAGAAATCTTGGGTGACCCAACTCCTGATTTCACCTACGGTATCAACTTCTCTGGAGCTTACAAAAACTTTGATTTTGGTTTGTTCTTCCAAGGTGTACAAGGCAATGAGATTTACAATGTTACTCGCTACTACAATATCTTCTGGGCGGATGACAACAAATTGGTAGATGTCAAAAACGCATGGACTCCAAGTAATACCAATACAGATATTCCACGAGCAACCAACAAGGACGAAGCTCAAAATGGGGCTCCTTCTTCTTTCTTCGTAGAAGACGGTTCTTACTTCCGTTTGAGAACATTGGAGTTGGGGTATACCATTGGTACAGGCAACCTGGATTGGATGCAAAACCTAAGAGTATTCGTAACAGGTCAAAACCTATTCACCATGACAGATTACACAGGCTACAATCCTGATATTTCGTCTGTAAACGGTGGACGTTCAGCTCCTCCATTGTTCTTTGGTAGTCCATCTAACCTAAACCCATTGTTGGGACGTGGATTGGATGTAAGGGCTTATCCAAATACAAGAAGTTTCATCTTCGGAATCCAAGCTAGTTTTTAAATTGCTGAATGGTTACATGGCTATATTTTTGAATAGTTATACTGTATCATCGAATTCATTCAATGACACCGTAGTTAGCTCTTCAATTATTAAATGTTTGGTGATTTCAGAACCATATATTGAATATTAGACAATTTAACAATCC
>JBGCDY010000157.1:0-14900 GCA_045105835.1 Chitinophagales bacterium | reverse complement strand
TGTGAAGATGAGCGTGCTACTAAAATTTAGAAAAAGAAATAATATTTCATTAAAAAAACACACCAATTAATTGATATTCATTAAAAACTAACCTTCAATATTTTAACAAAAAAATAATGTAACAACAAAAGTTTCTTTGGTCTTGAAAAACAAGATCCACAAATAAAATTTTAACATATACGAGAAACAATCTCTTTTGTTGCGTTTTTTGGCAAAGATTTTGATTCATGTATCGTAATTCAGACTAAAAGCCCTCCAGCAATAAATTGCTACTGAATTCAATTAGCCCTCTAAAAAATTAACTATAACCCGACCTTTAATTAACCTTTATGTCCTACCTTGCTATCAATAAATAGCGGTACTATTTTTGAGTTGTATAGGACAAACGCCATTATATAGCCATGTTAAAACGAAATATTATTTTAGGAATGATTGCTGCCTGCTTTGTTTTTCATACAGGATACGCAGTAAATCAATCTACGACAACAAACGCTCATCCCTCTACTCTAACCAAGAATACTTCTTGGGATAGCACATTGAGCAATCAACTCCCTAAGGACCTGATTTTTAAAGTAGTCATTGGTACTTTTGTAGAGCCTCTAGATATTGAGTGCAGTTTTTTGAGGAAAGTACGAGCTGATTTGACGATCGAAAAAACGGATCAAGGGCGAGTGCGTTATGCGATTGGTGCCTTCAATCAATATCAACAAGCTGAATCTCACTGCGAAAGTTTAAAATCTAAGGGCTATCGACAGGCAAAAGTGATTGCATACAATAAAGAAGAGGTCATTTCGATTCCTATGAATCAAATCCTTGAACTAATTGCACATCAATAGACTTCAATTTTACCTTCCCACTCTTTGAATTCAAATTAGTTTCTACCCAGTCATAGATTTTTGTTGGTGCATTGAAATGCTTATTTTTTTAGGCATTCCTCTTTATTTATACTTCACAATCGTCAAAGGAATTGGGCTTATTTTTATTCAAATGAATGGTGTTTTCCAAATTTGTACCCTTACTCTTAGTACATTAAATCTAAGTACCTTTTGATGAATTGTTCTACATATATTTGTAGCTACAAAGGCTATGAAAAAGCATTTTTTTGAAGCAGACGGACATTTTTCCGTCTGCTTTTTTTTGTTTGGTAAGTCGTCAAATCTCCACTAACTAATCACAGGCAAATGTTTACAAATAAACTTATTTATTTTTCACCTCGCACAGTATTTATTTTTCTTCAAATACACTATATTGCACAAAAAATAACAACAATATGGATTTTCCAAGCAATTTATTTTATACAAGAGAGCATGAATGGGTCAGATTTGAAGAAGGTAATACTGCAACAGTTGGTATCACAGAACATGCTCAAAGTGAATTAGGCGACATAGTATACGTGGACATTGAAGTAGAAGGCGAAACATTCAACTCGGACGAAGAATTTGGTTCAATTGAAGCGGTCAAAACAGTTTCCGATTTATTTATGCCCATTACAGGAACAGTTACTGAAATCAATAAAAAACTTGAAGATAATCCAGAACTTGTCAATCAAGACCCTTATGGCGAAGGTTGGCTCATCAAAATAAGTATTGCAGACGATGTAGATAAGAGCAGTTTGATGAGTTCCGAAGAATATCAAGCTGAAGTTGGAGCTTAATTCTCTTCCTTATCGAATCACCTTAACGCATGATTTTTTTTATGAGTTAAGGTGATTGTAGTCTTTGATGACTGTTTCTAAAAACACACGAGGTGCTAAATCACTTTCTACCACCAAAAGTTTTTTCACCTTACTCACCAATGCCAATATAACATGGTTGTTACTGGTCTGTTTGGCATCGTTCATGATTTCTTTGATGAGTGAGATATCTTTGTCACTGAGATTTTGGACTTGCTGAAAAGTCACTTGATAATCATCGTCTGTAAACTCAAATAAGGTATCGGATAATTGCTTCCGAGATTTGAGACTTACTACTGCCGTACCTGCAGCCATATCCCCCAATCGCTGCCCTTTTCCGTTCATTACAACGGTTATGACTGCCAAGCCTCCAAAGGTCATAAACACATCTATCAAGCGAAACAACCACCGAATAAAATAATTTGCAAGAGATACTTCTCTCCCATCTATTCGAATTACTTTAATCTTCATTTGCCGCTTACCAATACTTTGACCATTCATAAATAACTCACAAAGAAGATGGTACAACCACAAGGGGAATGCAATAATCAAGACCAAAACCCATGAAGGAAATAGGGAATCCAACTCATCCATAAAATACAACATGGTAAGTAGGTAAACAGTCAAAATCATATAATCAATCAGCCCTGCCATAAAACGCTCTCCCAATCCTGCCGCTTCATATTCTATGGCTACGTTTTGTGTGGTATCAATGCTTATTTTTTCCATGGATTAAGAAGGTAATATTGGTTTCTGAATTATGATTAATAGATTGCAAGTATCATTAAAAAAGATTAGAAAACAAAACGGAGGAACAAATTCTACAAAATTTGATTTACAAATACTTATATTTGGCTTTAAATTTCTGACAGTCTTCAAATTACCCAATTGAAATGAGAGAACCTGCTTTTATCAAAAAAAACAAGGATAAATGGCAACGTTTTGAAGCTTTGCTCCAAAAAAAAGAACGCCCTGCCACACCTGATGAACAAGCAGCTCTTTTTATCCAAATCACCGATGACCTTTCTTATGCTAAGACTTTTTATCCCAAAAGCCCCATCACTGAATACCTAAATACGCTCGCTGCACAAGTCCACCAATCCATCTATCGAAACAAAAAAGAAGAAAACAGTAGAATCCTTCAATTTTGGAAATATGAACTGCCGCTCATCATGTATGAGGTACGCCACAAATTGCTCTATGCCTTTCTTATTTTCAGTATTGCCATTCTGATTGGAGTCGTTTCGAGTGCCAATGATGCTACTTTTGTGCGCTTGATTTTGGGAGACGACTATGTAAATATGACCCTTGACAACATCGAAAAAGGCGACCCAATGGGAGTCTATAATCATATGGGGCAAATGGAAATGTGGGTGTACATAGCGTGGAACAATGTTCGAGTCTCCTTTTTGGCATTCATATTTGGCGTGTTTTTCTCTTTCGGAACGGGTTTTATCCTCCTCCAAAATGGTATCATGCTGGGGGCATTCCAGTATTTTTTCTACCAAAAAGGATTGTTCCTCACCTCTTTTTTGACGATATGGATACATGGCACACTCGAAATATCTGCGATTGTCATTGCAGGATGCGCTGGTTTTGTGATGGGCAACAGCATTCTGTTTCCTCGCACTTATTCTCGTGGGGAATCTTTTAGGATTGGAGCTAAAAAAGGCTTAAAAATCATCGTAGGTTTGGTACCCATTTTTATCTTAGCAGCTTTTTTTGAAGGTTTTATTACTCGATTGACCGAAATGCCTGATGCCCTCAAATGGACGATTATTTTGGTTTCGCTTGCTTTTGTGATTTGGTATTTTGTGATTTACCCAAGACAATTGGCAGTAAAAAGAGAATTAAAGTAGGAAGGCAGAAAAGAGATGTGAGAAGCGAGACTTCAACGTACTTAAATTCAAGATATTAACAATCTTATTGATTGAAGTTAATTCTCCTCTACGGCTTACTAAAATCTAATATTTTAACAATCAATTTATTAACAGAATAAATGAAACACCTCTACGATATATTTCACAAAGCATTAGAAGAAAACCCTGCTGCAAAATCACCTTCCAACCTATATGAACCCGTTGACTACTTACTGCAATTGGGAGGCAAAAGAGTGCGCCCAATTCTTTGTTTGATTGGCTGCGAAATGTTTGATGGAGATATCCAAAAAGCCATTCCTCCTGCAATGGGTATTGAGTATTTCCACAATTTCACCCTTGCTCATGACGACATTATGGATGCGGCTCCTCTTAGACGAGGCAAAGCCACTATGCACACCAAATACAGCACCAATACGGCTATTCTATCAGGTGATGTGATGTTTGCCAAGTCCTATCAGTTCATGTGTCAAGTGGATGCGCCTGTGCTTCCGCCTGTTTTGCAGGTCTTCAACCAAACGGCTATTGAAGTATGTGAAGGACAACAATACGATATGGATTTTGAAACCATGTCAGTAGATGATGTTGCAGTGAGTGATTACCTCAAAATGATTGAATTAAAAACAGCTGTCCTCATTGCGGCAAGCCTAAAAATTGGCGCATTGGTGGGTGGTGCATCTCAAAGTGAAGCACAAAGCCTCTATGAATTTGGAAGGTTAGCAGGAATCGCCTTTCAACTACAAGACGATATTTTGGACACTTATGGCACTTCTGCCGATTTTGGGAAGCAAGTAGGGGGTGATATTATCCAAAATAAAAAGACTTATTTGCTCCTTCAAGCAGTCGAATTGGCGGATGAGAAAAAAATGAAGAAAATATTACATTTCTTATCACTACAAGATTTTGACAAATTTGAAAAAGTAGCAGCAATAAAAAAAATATTTAATTCGTTGATGATAAAACAAAAAGCAGAAAAACTAATGGAAGCCTACTACGAAAAAGCATGTAACCATTTGGATGCAATTAACCTAAGTATGACAAAAAAACAATCACTTCTTGCATTTATTGACTATCTAATGAAACGAAATCAATAATTTTTGCTAATTTGCAATTAAAAACTACATTATTCCATTAATCTTTGTTTAAAACCATTTGCACTATGAATCGGCTATTGTTATCTTCAAGTTGCGTATTAATAAGTTTGGCAAGTTTTGCAGGAATAGGAACGGGGGCAAGTGTGAACGAAACGGAAATGATAGCCGACATCAATATTGTCGAGGCTTCAACAACTGCTTTTTTAGACAGAGCACCTATTTACGACAAGGAAGTTTGTGATTTGGATATGCTTTTTGACCTAACAATTGAAGGGTTGAATGTTGAGTTCAAAAACAAAGCGGTTGGTAAATACTCCAATGTTGAATGGACTTTTGGAGATGGAGCAATTTCTGAGGACAAAAATATTTCACATACCTATAAGCGATCTGGAATCTATTATTTCACGGTGATGATTCACGATCCATCAACAGGATGCATTGATTTTATTGGAGGGAATTATTATTTGCAAGCCAATAATGAATCATCTAATCCACAGAAAATCACACAAGAGGAAATCAATAAATCCCAAATTTTGAATCTTAACAAGAGAAAATAAATATTTTTTTTAGAAGATATATTCCCGAATTTAATTAAGGAGCCTGTCAACTTTTTTGTTGGGAGGCTTTCTTCGTTTTGGTCACCTACCCCAACAAGATTCACGAATTGAGGTTTGTCTATTTATTACTGTGATTCAGCTTCCAATCCCTTACCAATACGTCCTTCAATGGGACTTGCTCAATTTTACTATCCAGCCAGTAGGTCAAATCCAAGTAAGAACTTGCAGACTCTTCAAACTTCTGCTGCATCAAATATTGAAAATCAGCCTTAAATTTCACATACAATTCTCTTGTCAAATCAATACTACTTGTACTAACCAACCTATACAAATATTTCAAAATAGTCTCTTCCACTTGGTAGAATCTATTTTTCTTTTGTAAAAAACGCTTGGTAGATTTTATTTCATATTGAAGCAAATCAAAATAAGAATCTCCCAAATCATAGTAAATAAACAACTTCAATATCCGAGCATAGCAAATCAGTCCATCCGATCCCGTTTGTTTTTCATAAGAATCAACTTCTGATACCCACTCCAGAGCATTATCTAAATCACCGACATGGAATAAGAGTTTCCCTACTTCAAAATAGTGGTATATTTTCGTTTCATCGTCCAATGCTATTCTGAATTTCCAAAGTCCTTTCTTGATACTTGGAATCAACTCCAAAGCATTCTCAAACTGTCTTGTATTGAAGTAATAGCGCATCAATAAGCCACGTGTGGTGTCAAATATTTGTGCATAATCATAGAAACTTAACTTTTCGGCATATTGTTTTTTTTCTGGAATGACTTTAACCTTGTCCATAATTCCTTTAAACTCATCATAGTGTTTCAACTTTATACAATTGTATAGCAAATTGTGGCAAATTTCTATATAATCATCTAATTTATCTTCCTTTATTTTGCTGTTCTCTTCAAATAAATCCAACTGCATTTTATCATAAGAAAAAGCGGCTACAAAATCCTGCTTAATCGTATGGTACAAAGCCCATATATTATAAAACGTTTTCTTAGCACTGTAAGTTAAGGCACTGTCAACACTTTGCAAAAGGGGGTTTTGCATCATCTCTTCATATTTCTGCAAATCTTCTTCTGTCCTAACAACCATATCAGTCCTATACAGTTCATAAACACTATCTATAAGTAATCCGTATTGATGTCTATTTTCTATGAGTTCAAAAAGATATGCTCTTTCTTTTAAGTATTTTTTTTTAAAATCTACAAATTTATCATGCGGAAGGCAGGTACTTTTCGCATCATACTCCCACTCCAATATCTGAATCAAATAATCCAATTTCTCATACTCCCAAGCCAGTTGTTTCGTCTTTTTCACAATCTTCAAGGCCTTCTTATAAAAACCTCTATTGTTCAATATTTTAATAGATTCCAACTCCTCATTGATCTTCGAATCAACATCTTTTCCAGAATAATAAGATCGCAGGCTTTTGAGAATAAAATTGTAGAGGTAGTTTTTTGTTACCGAAAACTGTTTGATGAATTTCTCCCCTTTGAATTTCTTCAAAATAGTTGCCTCATTGTATTCATCTTGTTTATCAACAGCTTCAAATAATTTTACATAATTATTTTGTTCTCCCTTTACATGAGTTGAGGAGAATATCTTGAAGTAACGTTTTTCGGATTGTTTGAGAGATTTAATTAGCCTAAATAAATCATCAGAAGTAGCCATATATTATACGCAAATTTGTATCTTGAATAACAGATAAAACATCATTTTGTTAAGTAGACGCAAAAAAAAACTGAAACTTTTGGCTTCAATAGCAAAACTACAAAACTCGTACTACACTAAAATTCTAAATATGAATTGCGTCCATTTCCCAAAAATACTTAACTTGTTGCACAAATTTTTATTTCCATGACAAACTTCTTTCAGCGAACTTTTATTATAGCCTTACTATCATTTGTTGCTCAATTATTTATGCCATTTTGGATAGTTACCATTATTGCTGCAATCGTTAGTTTTCTAACCGCAGATAGCACTATTAGCGGCTTCGCCAGTGGCTCTTTGGCGATTGCGACACTGTGGTTGATTACTATTTTATATTTAGATATCAGCACCCTTTCTGTTTTGACCAACAAAATGGTTGCACTTTTTGGGCTTCCTTCCAAAACTGTTCTAATTCTTATCACCGTTTCCATTGGCTCTCTACTAGGAGGAATGGGAGGCGCAACAGGAGCTTTACTCCGCCAATTATTTGTAGGAACAGATAGGTAAACTCCCTACTTAATTCTTCAAACGGTTGTAAGCATCTATCAAGACTTTGTACAAAGGAGGACGCTCTGATTTCCTTTTAGGGCTTTGTTTTCGTGAAGCAAACATCTGCTTCGCCTCTTCGCCACACACTTGAAATTTATCACGTAATAAATCCCACAACTCAGTGTGACCTTTGTCATAACCCAAAGCCCACATACCTACTCCTCCAATACCTTGCATCATCGCCAGGTCATACTTTCTCCCAAGACTCTGTTCACTGTCAAACCAACATTGCTTAAAAGACCCACTTTTTCCACGTACAAAATAAGGTGTAGCACTCTCTGCGTGCCACTTTTCGATATATTGTCCCTCATACTTGGATTTGATCTCCGCAAATGTGCGAGAACTCACATAAGCCGTACTGCTCGAAGGCACACCATAGCCCTTCGTCCGCCACTCCCTTCCATAATAAGGAACTGCCAAAATCAACTTCGATTTATCCACTCCTGTACAAATATAATTGTTCAAAGTCGTCTCTAAAGACAAATAGCCCTTCAATGGCGCAACAGGCCCAGCATGTTTACTGTTCGAGTAATGATAATCATAGCCCATAATGATAAAGGCATCCACATCATACTCCAATGCAGCGATATCATAAATTTGGTAATTGTTGAGTCCAGGTACCGCCATTGTCACCGTTGAACCCAGTCTTTCCGTCTTCAATCGTCTTGACAAATACTGCATAAATTCGGTCAGCGAAGCTTTTTGTTCCCTACGCACCCCCTCAAAGTCAATATTCACCCCATCTGCACCTCGATAATCCAATAATTTAACCAGCGTGTCCACAAATCGAGTCCAAGCCTTTTTATTCTTCAAAAATCGAGCATTGTTTCCCCCGCCAAAATTGGTCACTGCCAACTCCACACGGTTTCCTGCAGCCTTCGCCAAATCAACGGATTGCGAGGTTTTCCAGTGGTGAATATCTCGATAGCCTCCTGTATAAGGATTCAAATCATAACCAAAATAACAGAAAGTCGTCAGCAAAGAGAAATCATATCTTTGGTAGGCATCCGCCCCCATCCAATGTGGGTGATAACCATACACTTGCTTCTTCATACCACACTCAGGACTCTCGCTGCAATAAGGCGCAAAAGAGCTTTTCAACTGTTCAAAGGTATTGACAGGCATGACATCCGAAGATTCCGACTCATTCTCTTCATAAAAAGACAATTGTTCATGTCGAATAGATGTATATTCTTCTGGTTCAAACGATTGGGCTGAAACAAAAAGGGGTAGGCATAGGCTTAAAACAAGGGCTATAAAGTAATATTTTTCAGTTCTCATCATAGAAAGTTGTTGTGCAAGCATAAATAACATAAAGTATGCCATAGAACTTCAAAACACACCCAACAATCTCTGTAAAACAGTCAAGCTAAATATTTTTACACATCCAAAAAAGCGCTAAAAGTCAAGAACTTAAAAACATATTAGAATAGAATCATTGAGACATTTATCCCCATCTATTGTTTCCACTTTTTTTCTTTGCTGCTAAAAATGTTTTTTAATTCTTGTTCTCAAGGTTAACTGCAAAGGGAGAATACTCAAAGTAAAGGACATCAAGACTTCGGTACACCGCTTTTGAAGGTCAATATACTTATCCAAACCTCAATGCTCATTCATTCTGAATCCCCTCAGTTTTTCCATACAATACCTCTCGCTTCAAAATCTTCATTCTCTCCAAAGCATTTTCATCCTCTCCCCACCAATACCAATGCCGCCTAAACAAAGGCGCAGCTTCCCCCTTCAAACTCATCCGACTTCCATTTCGCAATACCATCAATTCAATTGAAGTCCTTGAAGCAGGATTGTACAATTGTGGTAAATAATCATTGATATTGGAGGTTTTGATTGGCGTACCATCAATTGACAAAAGAACATCCCCACTCAATACATTCAATTCATTTTGAAGCACTTTGTAAAACTTTATTTGCCCTTTCTTATAATCAGGAAAAACCGAAAATCGCCCAAAAGTTCCAGCCTCTTCTATGTATTCTTCCAAATAATTCATCCCCATATTTGCCGCCAGTTGGCGAAAAGGCAAAGCCTTCTTTCCTTCAATGTATAGGTCAATAAAATCAGCAATTTGAGGGTGCGAACCAGCGATAATTTCTTCAAACAGCTTCTCATCTTCAAAACTCTCATGCACCCCATACTTATCTGCCAATTGACGAATGATGGTCGGCAAATCCTTTTTACCCATCGTCAATCGTTGGATTTCGATATCCAAAGCAAAAGCAGCAAGCGCACCCTGTTGGTACAAATAATTGTAGTCATATTGGTACTTTTCAGCAAAAATACGCTCGCTCATATCCGTCAAAGAACGCCTCGGATACTTTTCTATCAGCTTCAACTTTTTACTCATTTCTGCAAAAAATTCTTGCTCATCAATCAAGTTACTTCTCAACAAAGAAAGCAAAGTAAAATATTCTGTTGTACCTTCATACAGCCACAAATGTTTGGACATTTCCTGATGCCCAAAACCCGCCAAATGCACTTTTTCACTGTGCAAGCTATAGGGAGTCAGCAAGTGCAAAAGCTCATGGCTGGCAATCCGCTGCACGATTTTTTTGAGGCGTTTGGCATTTTTGATTTCGGGCAACAAATAAAACGAAGAACTACCACACATCAATCCTCCATATTGCGCCAAACCACTGTTTGCAGCAAGTGCAGGATTCGCAAAATACAGCACAAAGGTGTATTCGGGAAGTGGCAACTCTCCCATAAAATTGGCTACTGATTGCACCACTTTTTTTAAGTCATAATAAAGCGTTCGAGTACTCACCTTACCGCTTTCTGAGTAGGCCGCAATGCGGATTTTGGTTTTTCCATTCAAAGAAAAACTGATGGTATCTGGTTCGGCATACAAGATGGGATTTTTGAACAAATCGAGGTAATTCCTTACTTCAAAAACATCCAAACTATCGGATTGTAATTGAGCTACCAAAGAGGTCGCACCATACAAATGTTTGGGTTTTTCGATTCTCACTTCAAAAGGTAAATCATGCAGTCCATGAAAATAAGCATAGAATCCTCTATGACTCATTAAGTAGGCATTCTTTTTGCCCCTCGAAACACTGGGGAACTGAGGCTTCAGCCAATAGTTGATACGCTTCAATCGGTGGGCCTTACTGATTTCGATGCCATCGTTCTGTACATATTTGAAAGGCAGCACTTTACCTTCAGCATCTAAGGGTTCAAAACGTTCCAAACGTGAGCGAATAGGAATTGCTCTCTGTGCGCCAAACTCACCACTTGGAAAAACATAGGTAATAAATTTTGAGTCCACTTTCGGGGTCAGTACGCTTACTTTAATAGGAGTATTTGGTCCTTCATTGAGGCTAATCGTAATTTCGTATTTCATTTGATTAACAGCCGCTTGTATTGCAGCATTGCAGCACAACGAAAACAGCAACAACAAAATCAATCCTATTTTTTTTTGCAGAAAAATCATGACACAAATATAGTGTTTTAAAAACCAAGAGAATAAAAGCCATTCCTATCCTCTTTGCAGTAAATGTTCTTTTTTGTACAAGGTAACTTGCTAATCGAAATTTTGTCCATTTCTTTTAAGTGAATATTGTTACATTTGTAAACTGACAATGATTTCAAAAGTTTATACATGAGCTTTACACAAGATTCAAAACTATTGTTTGAAGGCCGTCATTCATTCATCTATTTGAAGAAAGGCGATACCCAGACATTGCCAATGATTGTCAAAGTATTAAAAGAAGATTACCCTGCCCCACAACACATTCTACAGTTCAACAATGAGTACGAAATCACCCATAATTTAAATATTATAGGTATTCGAAAAGCTTTTGAAAAAAAACAAATAAAAAATGGTCAATTTATTTTATTATTGAAGTATGTGGAAGGGATTTCCTTAAAAAAACTCGCTTCAGAAAAGCCCATTCCAATAGAACATTTCTTAATCGTTGCGACTCAAATCGCCAAAACGCTACACCAATTACACCGCAACCACATCATCCACAAAGACCTCAATAGCAACAATATAATAGTCGAACCCAAGAGTCTAAAAACAACCATTATTGACTTTGGTATTTCGTCCAAAGTAGGGTTAAAAGCACCTTACTTAAGCAATCCTGAAAGGTTGGAAGGTACGCTCACTTATATGTCGCCCGAACAAACAGGGCGCATGAACCGAAAGGTGGATTATAGAACAGATCTCTATTCACTTGGCGTTACATTTTATGAATTTCTGACGGGAAAACTCCCCTTCAACCATACCGACCCCATCAAACTCATTCACCAGCACTTGGCACATACTCCCGACCCTCCACATTTCATCAGGGTAGATGTCCCTTACCAAATATCCAGTATTGTCTTAAAGTTGTTGGCAAAAAACGCCGAATCTCGGTATCAATCTGCTTTCGGCTTGCAGAAAGATTTGGAACAATGCTTATTGCAGCTGCAAAAGAATCAAGCCATAGAATCGTTTTTACTTGCTACCAATGATTTGCCCAATAGCTTCAATATTCCCGAAAAACTCTATGGGCGTAGTTTGGTAAAAGAACAATTGCTTCAATCGTTTCAGGTTGTCAATGAAGGCAATGGTCAATTGGTTTTGGTGGCGGGGCAGGCAGGTATTGGAAAATCTGCATTGGTGGCACAACTTCACCAACCAATTACGGGCAAAAATGGCATTTTTATCACAGGAAAATTTGACCAACTGCAAAGGGATGTCCCTTATCTCGCTTTCATACAAGCCATTGAAGAGTTTGTGGAGCAGGTATTGACGGAGAATGAACAGATTTTGGCTGAGCGAAAAAAAATCATTTTGCAAGCTGTTGGAGATTCAGGTGCCTTACTTACGGATTTGATTCCCAAATTGAAGGCGGTCATTGGAGAACAACCCAATGTGGTGGCTTCGGAAGGTAAGGAAGCCCAAAATCGTTTGCATTTTATTTTCCAAAATTTCATCAAATCCATTGCCCAAAAGAAACATCCTTTGGTCTTGTTTATTGATGATCTACAATGGGCGGACAACTCTTCTTTGCATCTACTCGAACACCTAATCAATCAGGACAATACTCCTTATTTACTGCTCATTGGAGCCTACAGAGACAATGAAATCACTCCTCAAAATCCTTTTTATCAGACGCTCAAAAAAATAAAAGACGATACTGTTCATGTCAAAGAAATTTTCCTAAAACCCCTTAGTCTCGAACATATAGGGCAACTCATCACAGAGACTTTACATGCAAATAAAGAAGAATGCAAGACACTTATTGAATTGGTACACAACAAAACGAATGGGAATCCATTTTTTGTCATTCAGTTTTTACAATCACTTTATGATGAAGGTTTACTTAGGTTCAAATTCCTTCAAACAGACTCCATTAATGCCCAAAACAGTTCTTCTCAACTGTATAAGTGGGAATGGAATATGTCGGCAATTCGCCAGCGCAATATCACAGACAATGTTGTACACTTGCTGTCAGATAGAATAAAAAAATTACTCCCTAGCACCCAACAGGTTCTTCAATTTGCAGCTTGTATTGGCAATCGTTTTGAATTGAGCATCTTATCAGTTATCTATGAACACACTTCAACTGACACAATCCAAGCACTCCACCAAGCTTTGGAAGAAGGCTTAGTTGTTCCTCTAAATGATTTCCACCAGCCTGATATAAACTCATTACAGGCTCAAAACATCGAATACAAATTCACGCATGATAGAATCCGCCAAGCAGTTTACTCCTTGATCCCCAATCTTTACAAAAAAAATATCCATTGGAAAATTGGTGAACTACTTCAAGAAAGGAGCTTTGGTTCGCCCAAACCACAACAAGTTTTTGAAATTGTCCAACAGTTAAACAAAGGGATTGGAACGATTGACAATCAAGAGAAAAAAATAAGGCTTGTTGAACTCAATTTAAAGGCAGGAGAACAAGCGAAGACTTCAACGGCTTTTGGTGTAGCTTTTCAGTATTTTGATACAGCGATTTCTTTATTGCCTCCAAATCATTGGAAAAATCACTACCAGTTGACCCTACTACTTCACAATAACAAGGCGGAGTCAGCGCATTTGAGTAGACGTTTTGAAGAGTGTGATAATATTCTGGAGACCATATTCACACAAGCTCAAACATCACTTGACAGGTCTAAAGCTTGGGAGGTAAAACTTTCTATCTACAAAGCAAAAGGGCGAATCCACGAAACGCTCCAAATTGGTATTGAAGCCCTCGCAATATTTGGTTTCCCCCTTTCTCTCGAAATCAGCAATCGCAGTCTTCTCTGGGAATTGACAAAGGTTAATTTTTTATTGAAGCAGTATCTGCCCAAAAAGATTGAAAAATTGCCTCCTATGGAAGACCACAAATGTTTGGCAATTATTGGGATTCTTGACCAAATGCTGCCTGCTGCCTATATGTCTGATACCAAACTGTTTCCCATTATTGTCTGCAAACAGATCCAATTATCACTCAAACATGGTATGAACTATGCCTTCCCTTTGGCACTCTTGTCCTATTCTTCTTTGTCCATCAATATTTTAAAAAACATAAAACAGGGGTATCTATATGGAGAAACGGCTTTGGGACTCACCAATAAATTGAGCAAAGAAGGCAGCAGAACAAAGGTGAATAGCATTTACCATATGTTTATACATCACTGGCAAAATCCGCTGCTTCACTCTTTGCCTGACTTATCGGCCGCTTATCAACGTTTCTTGTCGATTGGAGATTTTGAATTTGCAGGAATTTCCATTGCTACTTATATCAGTTATTCTGTTTTCTCGGGTAAAAATCTAAAAAGTCTTTCAAAGGAGGCTCTTAATTATTATGAAGTCATTCAGCCTTTGGGAGTTATCAATCCCATCAATAGGATGCAAATGTATTTGCAGATGATTCATAACTTCATCCACGCAGATAACCCTATGAAGTTGTCAGGTGATTTTTTTGAAGAAGAGACAACTGTCCCTTTATTGGAAAACAATAAAAGCTATTTCGGCTTATTTATCTTCAATTCTATCAAGCTTATACTTTCTTACCTATTTGGGGATTATCAGTCAGCGCTCAAACATGCCAAAACGTTTGAGAAATATCAAATGAGTTCTACGGGAATGTTTGTTCACTATGTTTTTTGTGCTTATGACGCATTGACACATTTGGCAGCCTATCCCGACATGAACAACACGGAACAAAGAGCAGCATTGAAGCATGTGAGAGCCATCCAAATGAAAATAAAAGCATGGAAAAAACATGCTCCTATGAATCATGCGCATCGTTGGCACCTCATTGAAGCAGAATATTGGAGGGTAAAAAACAAGCCCCACAAGGCTTTGAAACACTATAAGCAAGCCCTTACCTTGACACAAAAAGGCAACTATTTGAGTATGGAAGGCATTACTCAAGAGCTCTTAGGCAAATATTATTTGTCCCAAAAAGAGGTCGATTTTGCAGAGTT
>JBGCDY010000156.1:0-2567 GCA_045105835.1 Chitinophagales bacterium | reverse complement strand
ATGGCGATGATTTTGGCATTGGTTCCCTTCAAAAACAAAGATTTGTATTCACAAACAGATGCTTCTGCCTACCAAACTGAAATGAAAGAAGTGCCTTCAAATGACCTTTTGAAGATTCCTATTGAAGCCAATCTCTATCTTGCGGTTCGTGAACCTCGACATGCCCAAGAACAGTTTGAATTGATTGAAGAAAACCGCTTGTATCTTCGAGAGCGACTTCCTTGGTTGGACTTTAATAAAACAGTAGGGGATTCATTGAAGAATATTGAAGGAGGAATAGAAGGTTTTAAAGCGGGTAAAAACTTGGTTTTGGGGATTTGGTTTGAAGAAAAACTCGTGGGAGTGATTAGCTTCAATACGATTAGTAAATTGCATAAACAAGCAACAGTTGGTTATTGGTTGTCAAAAGGTTGTCAAGGGAAGGGGATTATGACGAAGGCTTGCAAGGCTTTGATTAATTACGGTTTTAAAACCTTGAACTTACATCGAATCGAAATAAGATGTGCTGTTGGGAATACCAAAAGCCGTGCGATTCCCGAACGTTTGGGTTTTCGTCAGGAAGGGGTATTGAAGGATTCGGAATGGTTGTATGACCATTATGTGGATTTGGTGGTGTACGGGATGGTGAAGTGATTATCAAGACGTAAGACTTTAGACACAAGACTAAAGATTGCATTTTTTGTACTCATTTTCCTTCAGTTCATGGGATAAGTTATTTTAGTAACGAATGAAAATTAAAATAAGAATTAAAATGAAAAAACCACTTCTTATTCAGACAGTTGGGGCTTTCAAATGCGGAACTTATTTTTTGAGCGTTACTTAAGTAACTATTCAAGGGTAATTGGGTATTGTTTTTTTACTAAATCGTTGAATACAAAAACACTTGTTCTTAAGTCTTTAATCTTTTGTCTCAGTACTTAATTGGCTACTTACGCATGGTATTTTTCGACAACTCCTTCAAATGTTTCGTCGTATTTGGGAGCCATAGTTCGCCAATCATAATGAGCTACATAGTTTTGTACTTCTCGTTCTCTTAGTGTCTCTACATTGAGAATGGCATCCTCTAAGCGTATTACAAAGTCTTCAAAATTATTGTATAAGTGCTTTTCTTTGTGTTCTTCGGGGATGTGTTCGGGGTATGCCAAGCGATTGGGAACGATTGGAAAACAATTGCAGTAAATTCCATGTGCCACACTTCCTCCAAAGAAATCCTGTTTTGAAGTGACAGGTAAAATATCTGCTCGCCAAACCCATTTGGCGTAAGTCGCAAAATTTTCGACATATCCGAAATGTAGGATTTTGTCTTTGAGCCTCTTTTGTGCTTGGTGAAAAATCTTGGGCTGTTGGCTGAACTGTTCACCCAAAATAGCTACTTCAAAATCTACTTTTTTGGCATCTAATAGATAGAGGGCTTCAAAAAAATCTTGTGGGTTTTTGTCGTATTCCCATCTGTGGTTCCAAAGTAGGAGAGGAGATTCATTGATAGGAAGCCAAAAAGGTTTGTATCTGTCAAACATTTGGAGGTCAACTCCCAGTGATAGTACATGGCTTTTTTCTTCAATTTCGACGATGGATTGGATTTCGTTGTGGTCTGGAAATTGTTGTAGAAATTTTGGCAATGCAGACAAAAAGGATTGGTGGTGATAGGCAGAATTGAAGAAAACGGTATCTGCTGCTAAGGCTGAGGTATAATTGATAAAGCTGTAATGACTGTCTCGCTTCAATGCTACATCTATATCTACAGGCGACCAAGGATAGGTCAACTGGTTTTCGTGAAAATAGACGGCTACGGGTATGTTTTGTGTTTTTTTTCGGGTAAGGGATAGAAAAGTGGTGAGGTCGAGCATGTCTGTTGCCAATATCAAATCGGGCTGAAAGTCGCTTTGCATAAATTTTTTTGCCAAGGTTACAGCTCCTCCATGCATTCTCCACTTCCAGTAATACCCTTGAAGTTTAAAAATTTCTACTTTATGTTTACTATGTTTTAGGTAGCCCTCTGCCCAGCTTGCATGGGAGCCCGTAAAATAAGGTTCTACTAATAATATGTTCATAAGTCTTTTGTGTAAGTAAAATATACAGAGCCGTTTTTTAGTGGGCTTCAAAAACGCAGAATAACTAAAAACTATGTGAAATACTCAAAAAAGATAAAATATAGAAAACGGAATCAGTTAAGATTTGGCAATATAATTAAACTCTCACAAAAAAATGATAATTGTTAGGGGGCAATCAAAAAATATTATGTTGTAGGAATTGAGGAGGTGAATGGAAAAAAATAACAACCTCTTAGTTGTTATTTTTGGGTGCTCTAAATCTAAATTCTAGGTGGAATGAATTTAGAAGGGTTTCGGCATTAATTATATAATTTTAATTAATGCCTTACAAGGATTTATATACCCTAACAAAATCTGTTTGTATATGACGTACTAATCCATCTGTTTTAATAAAAACACCCAGAAATTGTACATTTTATATAGTATCAGAAAAAATAACCCCCTAGAATGCTGTAATTATTGCAACCAAAATTTGGAGAATTGACCTATTGAGTTATTCGACTCAAGGCACTCTTT
>JBGCDY010000155.1:0-3898 GCA_045105835.1 Chitinophagales bacterium | reverse complement strand
TTGCGGTTTTACCACTACAATTTTAGAGGGCGCAAAGAATATTTGAAGGCAACCATGCAGTTTGGATTTACCAAAAAGTATGAACTGGAGTACATTCAGCCTTTCATTGACAAAGCCCGCAAAATAGGCGCATACTACAAGATTTCCTACATCCTCAACCGAGAACTGCCTTTTCGGAACATTGACAATCGTCAAGAATTTTATAAACACGAAGCAGGTTTTGCCCAAAAACGCTTCAAAATTTCTTTGGGAAGTAGTTTCCGACCCGACATTCACAACAATCACCGCCTGTATTTGGATTATCACCACAACAATATTGTGGATACCTTGGCACAGCTCAACCCTGATTATTTTTTGGATGGGCGCACCCAACAATCCTTTCTACAGTTGGCGTACAATTACACCAAAGATCAACGAGACATTGCAGCCTATCCACTAACAGGGAACTATTTTAGCTTGGAGTTTGTACAGCAGGGCTTGGGAATTTCTGGAGATATTGGAATGAGTTCTTTGAAGGCAAACTATACACAATATATTTCTTTGGGCAATGACTTTTATGCACTCGGAAATGTAAAAGCCAAACTATCCTTTCCAGACAAACAACCTTTCTTAAATCAGCAGGGACTGGGGTTTGGTTTGGATTATTTGCGAGGCTATGAATTTTATGTTATTGATGGACAAAGTTTTGCCATGTTGCGTACCGCCCTCAAGTACAAACTATGGCATACAGAATTTCGGAACCCCCTACTCAAAGCAGAACAATTCAAAAGGATTCCCTTGACCGTTTATCTCAAAACTTATGGCGAATTGGGTTATGTAAAAGACGATTACTACAAAGACTTCAATCCATTGTCCAATCAATTGTTGAAAAGTGCAGGGCTTGGGATAGACATTTCTACCTTCTATGATTTGGTTGCCAGCTTTGAATATACCCGCAATGGCTTGAATGATTGGGGATTTTACGTATCTTTCGGACTTAACTACGATGGACGATGAACATTGGTATCTTTGGAAAAGTCCTCAAACAGAGCGACATTGATTTTGTAAGCGAATTGCTTTCCCTTCTGCTCCAACGCAATCATGCGCTGTGGGTGCATCATTCCTATTTCCTTCAATTAGAGGAAGAAAACCTTACTACAAATCTTCAAAGCTTTGAGGATGCGGATGTAAAAGCAGGTTTTTTGGATTGTTTGTTCAGCATTGGTGGGGATGGTACTTTGCTACATACCGTTCGATTTATCAAAGATTCAGGGATTCCCATTTTGGGAGTTAATATTGGACGCTTGGGTTTTTTGACAGGTGTGGTCAAAGGCAAAATAACCGAAGCCATTGAAGCACTGGAAGAAGGAAACTATATACTTGACCAACGAACACTTCTACACCTCACCAGCAATCACCCCATTTTTGAAAATGCGCCTTATGCGATGAATGAACTGACCATTCAAAAAAAGGACACTTCCTCGATGGTCACGGTGCATACCTATGTGAATGGGGAATTTTTGAATTCTTATTGGGCAGATGGCTTGATTTTGGCAACTCCAACAGGTTCAACAGCTTATTCTTTGAGTGTTGGCGGTCCCATCATCGCACCAACCTCCAAAACCTTATTACTTGCTCCGATTGCTCCCCACAATTTGACCGTGCGTCCGATTGTGATTCCAGACGATTCAACAGTTACTTTTCAAATTGAAGGGCGTGCCAAGCACTACTTTTGTACGCTTGATTCTCAAGCCGTAACGATTGACAGCAGCTATGAACTTTCTGTACGAAAAGCAGATTTTTCCATTTCTTTGGTTCGTTTTGAATGGAGTAGTTTTTATCAAACCATTCGCAGCAAATTGATGTGGGGAATTGATACGAGAAAGGCTTAGTAGTTAATCAAGTTGATATTGTCGGATAACCAAGCATTTTCAAAATTTCGGAAATATTTTAAAAATAAACTGTTCTTTTTTAAAGACTTTGATTTATAATTATTTAGTCATTTCTACTCAGAAGGTAACACAGTATGACAGGTGGTGTTTGTCATTTTGTAAAAATCTTCTGATTGGATAGGAGGATTTTGGTTAAATATCTACCCGACAAGATGAAGCTAACGAACTACTTAGGTGAAATTTCCATCCTAAAAATCACACTCCATTTTTCCGACAGAAACCTTTTTTTGAAAGTTTTGTAATCCTGCTTGTAGGTAAATACTCATTTCTTCTGGTCTGGAATACCCCAGTGTTTTTTTCTGCAATAATTCTTCATGAGGATTCAACAGCGCAAACATAGGCTGGGTATTTCTACTGAAGCAGTGCGTTTGAAAATATTGCCATTTGCTCCCTATCGTTGTGATTCTCCGTTTTTCTTTATTGTGATTGAAGTAATCAAATTGCTTACTTTGAGGTAGAGGTTCTCGCTCATCCACAAAAAGCGTAATCAACACATATTTTTCTGCCAATAATTGTTGGATGGCTTTACCTCCAAAAAGTTGTTTGTCAAATGCTCCACAACACCCTGCTCTCCATCCTGTAAAATACAAAGCAATTGGTTTTTGCCATTTTTGAGCTGTCTTCAATCCTTTTTCATAGTCGTGAAAACAGGGTATATTTTTTGGACAAAAATCATTGGATTTGGGTTGGTGGGATTGGTATTCAAAATAGTGGATTCCTGCTGCAATGAGTAGGGAAACGAGGAGGATGGAGAAGATGTATGAGTTTTTCATTGCTTGTATTTAGGAAAATAACGCTTCTATTGTCAAATCATTTTCGGGGTTATATTGCCAAAGGTGAGGAAAGTCAAAAACCACACTCCATTTTGCCCTCTGAAATACCATGCTGAAAATTCTGTAATCCTGCTTCAAGGAAGGCTGCAAATTTTTCAATATTGGGGTGGTAATTAAAAGCTTGTATAACCAATAATTCCTTTTCTGAATTAAGCAAAAAAAACTTTGGTTGATTTCCACTGTAACAATCAATCTGAAGGGATGACCACTTATCTCCTGTTGTTTTCAATATTTCTTTCTTTTTGTTTCGACGAATGTAATCTATAGGTTTAGGCAATGGAGTTTGGTCATCTACATTCAAAACAATGAAAACGAATTCGTCTTCCATAAACTCCAAAACAGATGGGTGTTTATACAGGGCTTCAACCCATCTCTGGCAATAGACACACGCCCAACCCGAAAACATCAAAATTGCGGGTTTTTCCCAAAGCTTTGCTGCTCTTAATCCTGCTTCATAGTCATTGAAGCAAGGAGTATTTTGTGAAAAACAATGTATCAATTTTGGTTGATTGGATTGATATTCAAAATAGTGGGTTCTTGCTGCAATGAGTAGCGAAAAGAGAATGATGGGCATAAAGTATGGACTTTTCATTTAGGAATGTTTGATAGATAAGTTACCTTTTTTCAAGGTATGTTCCTATATTTATTCCTTCAAAATCAGTTAAATCTTTCTTTTTTATGAAGAAACGACCTCATTTGCTATTTCTCCTTTTCATTCTTTTGTGGATTGTCCTTGTATTTATATCTACAAATCAATTGTACCCACAAACCTTTCTTGGTTCATTTCTCGAAACTTTGGGAGGAAATGTGATTGGTGAGGAAGTGACGTTTATAGACCAGCTGCGACCGTGGTTGTTTCAAATTCCGTTTCTAAGTATTGTGGTCTTGTCTTTCCTCTTTTTGAAAAAATATGTCGGGAAAACAGAAGCGAATTACAAAGGCTTGGTTCTTTTCGCTTCAATAACAACGTTCTTGACCTTTCTACATGCTTACTCCTATATACAGTGGATGGCGAATGAAAGTTATTCTGTGCATATTAGTGATTCTATTATTCTTGTGCCAATTTTGATGTTGGTGATTACGGTTTTTTTTGTGAAAGAAGGGAGAGGGATTAGGTGAATAATGCCTCCATAG
>JBGCDY010000154.1:0-35080 GCA_045105835.1 Chitinophagales bacterium | reverse complement strand
GAGCTCCAGGTTCTATTGGTGCTGCATCTTATCCAGCTAGAGTATTCAAAGGAATGCGTATGGCTGGTAGGACTGGTGGAAAACGTATCACATCCCTTAATTTAGAAGTCATCAAGATTTTACAAGATAAAAATTTGATGTTAGTGAAGGGTGCTGTACCTGGAGCTAAAGGTTCTTATGTTATTGTTGAGAACGCTTAATTTTAAGTAAGCATGAAAGTAGAAGTTTTAAATATTGCCGGACAACCAACAGGTAGAGAGGTAGAATTATCTGAGGAAGTATTTGGTATTGAACCAAATGATCATGTTCTTTACTTAGCTGTAAAGCAGTACTTGGCAAAACAACGTCAAGGTACTCATAAGGCTAAAGAACGTGGAGAGATCACTGGGTCAACACGAAAAATTAAGAGACAGAAAGGCACAGGGACAGCTCGAGCGGGTAGCATAAAAAATCCCTTGTTTAAAGGTGGTGGTAGAATCTTTGGTCCTAGACCAAGAGAGTACAATCAAAAAATAAATAAGAAGGTAAAAGCTCTGGCAAGAAAATCTGCTTTGTCTTATAAGGCCAAAGAAAATAAAATATTGGTAATTGAAGATATTAATTTCGATACGCCAAAAACAAAAGCGTATTTGAAAATGCTTCAAGATCTTAGTAGTAGTGAGCAAAAAAGCTTGCTAGTTCTAAGTGAACCTAATAAAAACGTTTATCTATCTTCAAGAAATATTCCTAAAGCCACTGTTTTGACTGTGGAAGGTTTGAATACTTATAAAATTATGAATGCTCAGACACTTATTATAAGTGAAAGTGCAGCTAAAAATTTCTAAGTGTTTAAGTTTTATTGATAAATGTTGTTAATTTTGTAATCATTAATTTCTGAGGATATAATGGCACGGGAAATACTAATACAGCCGCTTGTTACTGAAAAAATGTCGCTTCTAAGTGAAAAGCTGCATAAGTATGGCTTTCTTGTAGGTAAAGGGGCTAATAAGATTCAAATTAAAAATGCCGTAGAGGAAATGTATGGTGTAACAGTTTTAGCAGTGAATACAATTGTTGTCCCTGCAAAACAAAAGACGCGATATACTCGAAAAGGTATCATGGAAGGAAGGACTAATTCATATAAAAAAGCTATCGTAACGGTAGGTGCAGAAGATACTATTGATTTCTTTGAAGCCGTATAATGATTTAGTTGCGTAATTGGAATAACTGAAATCTAATATTATAGTAAAATGGCACTTAAAAAACATAAACCTATAACACCTGGTACGCGATTTAGGATTTCAAATGCTTTTGAAGAAATAACCACAAGCAAGCCAGAGAAATCTCTATTAGCACCTTGGAAGCGTTCTGGAGGACGTAACAACCAAGGGAAAATGACAGTTCGTTATAGAGGTGGAGGTCATAAGAGAAGATATCGAATTATTGACTTCAAACGTGATAAGTATAACGTATCTGGAACCGTTCAGACAATAGAATACGATCCTAACAGAAGTGCTTTTATCGCCTTGATTCAATACGAGGACGGAGAAAAAAGATACATCGTTGCTCCTCAAGGAGTAGGTGTTGGGGATAAGATTATATCAGGAGAGAATATAGAGCCAGAAGTAGGAAATGCTTTGTTCTTAAGAGACATTCCATTAGGTACTTTGGTTCACAATATAGAGCTTGCACCTGGTGCAGGAGGGAAAATGGCTCGAGGTGCAGGAACTTATGCACAGCTTACAGCAAAAGATGGTAAATACGCTATTCTTAGATTACCCTCAGGCGAAACCAGAATGGTATTGCTGACATGTATTGCTACTATTGGAACAGTTTCCAATTCAGATCACAATCTACAGGTAATTGCTAAGGCAGGTAGAAAGAGATGGATGGGGAGACGACCACGCACAAGAGGTGTAGCAATGAACCCAGTTGATCACCCAATGGGTGGTGGAGAAGGTAGATCTTCAGGTGGACACCCACGTTCAAGAACAGGTGTGTATGCTAAAGGTCAAAAAACAAGAAATAGAAACAAACCTTCTTCTAAATTAATCATTAGCAAAAGGAAGAATAGAAAATAGTCTGTAATTATGGCAAGATCACTAAAAAAAGGACCTTACGTACATCATAAGCTGCAAAGTAAAGTGGATGCGCTTAACCAAAAAAGTAGGAAAACAGTTGTAAAGACTTGGTCAAGAGCTTCTATGATTACTCCTGAATTTGTGGGACATACCTTTGCGGTTCATAATGGGAATAAATTTATTCCTGTATATGTGACGGAAAATATGGTGGGTCATAAGCTTGGAGAGTTTGCTCCTACTCGTAATTTTAGAGGACATTCTTCTAAGAAATAGTAACTGAGGAATTTTTAATTGGCTGTTGGCTATAAACGTATAATACAGTAAAAGTAAAATTGTATAGCAAATGGAAGCGGTAGCAAGGCTTAGAAATCATTCTGGTTCTGCCAGAAAAGCACGGTTGGTGGTAGATTTAATAAGAGGATTGGATGCAGAAGAAGCATTAAATGTGTTGAAATACACTAAAAAGCATGCTGCCCGACCTGTAGAAAAGTTATTAGTATCTGCAATTTCAAATTGGACGCAAAAGAATGCTTCTCATGATGCAGCAGCGAGCCAATTGTATATTAAGGAAGTTTTTGTAGATGGTGGAAGAGTTTTGAAGAGATTCAGACCTGCACCTTATGGCAGAGCGCATCGAATTAGAAAAAGAACAAATCATGTGACAATCGTTGTAGATAGTCGCATTGGAGTAGGGGAAACCAATGATAGCGAATAGCAATCATTTTTCACCAATTCATTTAAAGTTCTTTAGGTAAATAAAAATTATTAAATAGAAATACCTTTAATATTTCTTTCAAATAAAAGTTATGGGTCAAAAAGTTAATCCAATAGCTAACAGATTGGGCTTCATCAGAGGTTGGGATTCAAATTGGTTTGCTACATCAACAGATTTTGCAGATAAACTCATCGAAGATGAGAAGATTCGCAAATACCTTAATGCAAGAATTGTGAAAGGTGGAATTTCACGAATCATAATTGAGCGAACTCTAAAACGTATAACCATCACTATACATACCTCTCGACCTGGTATTATAATAGGTAAAGGTGGAAGTGAGGTAGATCGAATTAGAGAAGAGTTGAAGAAACTGACTAAGAAAGAGGTTCAAATCAACATCGTTGAGATTAGAAGACCCGAAATAGATGCAAATATAGTTGCTGAGACAATTGCAAAGCAGTTGGAAGCAAGGATTAACTATAGAAGAGCAGTTAGAATGGCAATCGCATCTACTATGCGTCAGCCTGAAGCACAAGGAATAAAGGTAAGAGTATCTGGAAGACTTGGTGGTTCTGAAATGGCTCGTACAGAAGAAAATAAACAAGGAAGAACTCCTTTGCATACCTTTAGAGCAGATATTGATTACGCATTGAAGGAGGCTAAAACTGTATATGGCATCATTGGTGTGAAGGTTTGGATTTGCAAAGGTGAGGTTTTAGGCAAGAGAGACTTATCTCCAGTTGTACCGAAAGACAAGAAGCGTAGAGGTGGTGGGTCTGGACCAAAAAGGAAACGATAAACCCTAATCCAGTCTTTGATAAATAATTAATAAGTAGATAATATCATGTTACAACCCAAACGGACGAAGTTTAGAAAGATGCACAAAGGGCGTGTAAAGGGTAATGCTCATAGAGGAAGTACGCTTTCATTTGGTACATTTGGCTTAAAAGCTATGGAGGCTACTTGGATTACTAATCGTCAAATAGAATCTGCCCGTGTAGCCATCACTAGGTTTATGAAAAGGGAAGGTAAAGTTTGGATACGTATTTTTCCAGATAAGCCTATAACTAAAAAACCATTAGAAGTGCGAATGGGTAAAGGTAAAGGTGCTCCAGATCATTGGGTTGCTGTAGTAAAACCTGGTCGCATAATGTTTGAAATTGAAGGTGTCTCTTTAGACATAGCTTTAGAGGCTATGCGCTTAGGGGCTCAAAAACTTCCTATTAGGACTAAATTTGTAACTAGAAGAGATTATGTTGATTAGAACATAATCTTTAAAGTAAAATCAATAAATATTTTAAGTTTAGTAGCAAAATAATCTTACGATTATCCTTAGTTATCTGAACTTAGTTTCCTTGAATATACCATGGCAAAGAAAAAATTAGATTTAAGAGAGTTATCAACTGAAGAGCTTTGGGATAGGATTGAAGAAGATAAAGCTCAGTTGCGTAAGTTACGTTTCAATCATACGGTTGCAGCATTAGATAATCCTAATGTATTACGTAATCTTCGCCGTGATGTCGCTCGATACAATACAGAGTTGAGACGTAGAGAACTCGAAGATTCAAGAGCGAGTAAGTAATAGAGCTGTAAATTTCAAAGCTTTTAATCAAATTTATTTACAAGTAATGTCGCAAGAAAGAAATCTTAGAAAGCAACGTGTTGGTGTTGTACTTAGTGATAAAATGCAAAAAACAATCACTATAAGTGTAGAACGAAAAGTTCAGCATCCTATCTATGGTAAATTTATTAAGAAGAGTACGAAATACACTGCTCATGATGAACAAAATGATTGTAACATCGGCGATGTAGTACGGATAATGGAAACGAGACCACTCAGTAAGCGTAAAAGATGGCGCTTAGTAGAAATTATTGAGCGGGCAAAATAATTAAATTGTCATGATTCAACAAGAAAGTAGACTTAGAGTAGCAGATAATAGTGGAGCTAAAGAGGTCCTATGTATCCGTGTGTTAGGCGGTACAGGAAGACGTTATGCTTCTGTCGGGGATAACATCGTTATTACCGTAAAGGATGCAATGCCTTCAGGAGGTGTAAAGAAGGGAACAGTATCTAAAGCTGTTATAGTCAGAACAAAAAAGCATATAAGACGAAAAGATGGTACTTATATATCTTTTGATGATAATGCTGTTGTTTTGATTGATGGTTCAGGCGAACCGAGAGGAACTAGGATCTTTGGACCTGTTGCTCGTGAATTAAGAGATAGAGGCTATACACGTATTGTTTCTCTAGCTCCTGAGGTATTATAGTACCTCTCTAATTTAAAAAAGTTTCATAACCATTATTTAAGTGAGTTGAAAATGGCTAATAAAAAGGAACAAAGTAAACGTTTCAAACCTAAATACCGAATCAAAAAAGGCGATACGGTAGTGGTAATAACAGGAGAGGATAAAGGTACTGAAGGACGTGTTTTAACAATAGATACAGAAACAGGCAGAGCGGTTGTTGAAGGGGTTAATATAATCACCAGACACACAAAGCCTAATAATCAATATCCAGAAGGCGGATTAATTGAAAGAGAAGCTCCTATCCAAATATCTAACGTTATGTTAGTTGATCCAAAAACAGGTAGCCCTACACGAGTTGGCCGCCGAACAGAGGATGGGAAAATAGTTCGTTACTCTAAAAAATCAGGGGAGGTAATAAGCTAATGAGTAAGTATATTCCAAGAATGCAAGTTAAGTATAAGGATGTAGTTGTGCCTAAATTGCAGGAGCAATTTAATTATAAATCTCCTATGCAATTACCTCGATTACTCAAAATATGTTTGAATCAAGGAGTGGGATCTGCAACCGCTGACAAGAAAATGTTGGATACCGCAGTCAAAGAAATGACTCTGATTTCGGGACAAAAAGCAGTAATTACTCGAGCTAAAAAAGCAATCTCTAACTTTAAGTTACGAGAAGAAATGCCTATTGGTGTGAGAGTAACCCTTCGTGGTGAAATAATGTGGGAATTCTTAGATAGGTTACTATCTGTAGCTTTGCCTCGTGTGCGAGATTTTAGAGGAGTGAATAGTAAAAGTTTCGACGGTAGAGGTAACTATACCATGGGGACTACTGAACAAATTATTTTCCCTGAAATTGATTTGGATAAAGTATCACGTATGAATGGAATGGATATTACTTTTGTGACATCTGCCAATACGGATAAAGAGGCTTTTGCATTATTGAAAGAATTCGGAATGCCTTTTAAAAATCAAGTTAAAATGGAACAATAATATGTCAAAGAAATCAATTGTTGCTCGTCAAGCAAAAAGAGAGAGGTTAGTCAACAAGTACGCTGAAAAGAGGGCTAAATTGAAGGCAGAAGGGGATTATGAAGGTTTAGATAAATTACCTAAAAATGCTTCACCTGTTAGACTAAGAAACAGATGTAGATTAACAGGAAGACCAAGAGCTTACATAAGACTTTTTGGTGTTTCAAGATTGAAGTTTCGGGATTTAGCTTCTAATGGTAAGATTCCTGGTGTTACCAAAGCAAGTTGGTAGCTATTAGAAAAATTGCTTAACTTTTTAGCAAAGTTATAAATAAACATATTAGGGACGTAGATTACTACGTCTCTTTTTTATCTCGCATATTATTATTACCTTTGCGGAGCAATTTTTGAAAATGGATTAGAGTATATTTTGTATTTATTTATAATAGAAGAACTGGGTATATGTCAGCAATTACTGATACAATTGGAGATTATTTGACGCGAATTAGAAATGCTATGATGGCACGTCATCGAGTGGTAGAGATACCTGCTTCTAATTTGAAGAAAGGAATTACTGAGATTCTTTATGATCAAGGTTATATTTTTAGATATAAATTTGATGATACCGCTGATGGTCAGGGAGTTATTAAAATAGCTCTAAAGTATGATCCAATTTCAAAACAACCTGCAATCAGTAAACTTATAAGATATAGTAAGCCAGGATTACGAAAGTATTCAGGTGCTACTGATATGTTAAGAGTTAAAAACGGATTGGGTATTGCAATTATTTCTACCTCTAAGGGCTTGATGACAGATAAGAGAGCTCGAAGAGAGAACATAGGAGGAGAAATTCTTTGTTTGGTTTACTAATATTAAAAGGTGAATAGCCATGTCTCGAATAGGAAAGTTACCCATAGCGTTACCAGCAGGGGTTCAAATTAGTGTTGATGATGCCAACTTAGTGACTGTAAAAGGTCCAAGGGGAGAGCTAAATCAAAAAATTGATAAAGATTTAGAAATAGTGTTGGAAGAAGGCACTGTTGAAGTTAAACGACCTACTGACCAAAAACGGCATAAAGCCATGCATGGTTTATATAGATCTCTTCTCAACAATATGGTTGTTGGTGTTTTTGAGGGATATAAAAAACAATTAGAACTTGTTGGTGTCGGTTATCGTGCGTCTAATAGAGGTCAATTATTAGAATTAGCTCTTGGATATTCTCACCCTATCTACTTTTTTGTTCCTTTTGAAGTAAAAATTGTGACAGAGACAGTAAAAGGGAAGAATCCTATTATTACACTTGAAAGTAATGATAAACAACTCTTAGGGCAGGTATGTGCTAAAATACGAGCATTTAGAAAGCCTGAGCCTTATAAAGGGAAAGGGGTTAGATTTGTAGGGGAAGAAATTAGACGTAAAGCTGGTAAAGCAGCGGGTAAATAATCATGCTATTTTTTTTCAGGTACATTTTATTAAAATAATTTTAAGCTAAACGAGCAATGGCATTTAATAAAGTAGCAAGAAGGCAGCGAATTAGATATAAAATTAGAAAGAAAATCTCTGGTGTAAAAGAACAACCTAGATTGTCTGTTTTTAGAAGTAATAAATCTATTTACGCTCAATTGATAGACGATGCTAGCGGACATACATTAGTTTCTGCATCTTCTAAAGAATTATCAGAGTCTTCAAACAAGACCGATAGCGCAAAAAAAGTAGGTAAATTAGTTGCCGAAAGAGCTTTAGCTTTAGGAGTAAGCTCAATTGTATTTGATAGAAGTGGATATTTATACCACGGTAGAGTGAAGTCTTTAGCCGAAGGTGCTAGAGAAGGAGGTCTTAATTTTTAAAATTTTTATTGATGTCAAAGGTAAACTTCAAGCAAATCACAGCTGCAAATATAGAGTTAAATCATAAAGTAGTTGAAATTAATAGGGTAGCAAAAGTAACCAAAGGTGGTCGAACCTTTAGTTTCTCTGTTATTGTTGTAGTTGGAGATGGAAATGGTATTGTCGGGAATGGCTTGGGCAAAGCCCGAGAAGTAGCAGCCTCAATTGATAAAGGTCGCGATGATGCAAATAAGAATTTAATCAGAGTGCCACTTCATAAAGGTACGATACCTCACGAGCAGAAAGGAAAATATGGTGCAGCAAGAGTAGTGATAAGACCAGCCGCTAAGGGAACAGGAATAATTGCAGGAGGTACCATGCGTGCTGTGTTAGAGAGTGCTGGTGTCAAGAATGTTATTGCAAAATCAATAGGGTCTGCGAATCCACATAATGTAGTGAAAGCAACTATTAATGCACTATCTAATCTAAGAAGTCCTATGGATGTTGCGAAGCAAAGAGGTATTACTCTTGATAAAGTTTTTAATGGATAGGTCTTAATTCATTTATATAAACAAGAATAATGGCAAGAGTTAAAATAACACAGAGGCGAAGTGTAATAGGTTGCCCCCAAAGACAAAAATCAACCATGATTGCATTGGGGTTGCGTAAAATGCACAAAACAGTAGAGCATAACGCTACTCCTCAGATAATGGGGATGATTGAAAAGGTAAAGCATTTGGTAAAAGTAGAACATCTATAAAATGAGCAATTTAAGCAACTTAAAACCTGCAAAAGGAGCTATTCATCGAGAAAAAAGAATAGCAAGAGGTCAGGGGTCAGGCCGTGGAGGGACTTCAACTAGAGGGCACAAAGGTCAAGCATCACGATCTGGTTATTCTAGGAAAAGACATCATGAAGGTGGACAAACTCCACTTCAAATGCGTGTACCGAAGAGGGGTTTTAATAATATCAATAAGGTAGTATATAAACCACTCAATCTATCTGACTTAGAGTATATCTCAACCCAGAATGATCTTACCGTTATTGATTTCGAAGCATTGCGAAAGTTAGGAATGGTTAAGAAAACAGAAAAAGTTAAGGTCTTAGGTAATGGAACTCTTAATAAGGTACTTCAGGTGAAACTTCATGCTTATAGTGCATCTGCAAAAGCTGTTATAGAAGCTAATGGTGGTACTGCCTCAATTATCTAATTAGCAGATATTGGTAATTTAATAATAACATTATAGAGGGTTGCTGATATAAGCATTAAGCTACCTGCGATAATACTCATTCTCATGAACAAGCTGATTGATACTATAAAAAATATTTATAAAATAGAAGAACTTAGGAATAAGATTCTTTTTACTTTAGGACTTATTCTTGTTTACAGGATAGGTTCTTTTATTGTAATACCTGGGGTAGACGTAGGTGCTTTAGATCAACTTGCAAGCCAAGGGTCTAGAGGTGGATTAATTGCATTATTAGATATGTTTGTTGGAGGTTCTTTTACCAGAGCGTCCATTTTTGCACTTGGGATTATGCCTTATATTTCCGCATCTATTGCAATGCAATTGCTTACGTTGGCAGTACCTTACTTTCAAAAAATGCAGAAAGATGGGGAAGCTGGGAGAAGTAAAATCTCAAGGATTACAAGGTATTTGACTGTAGTAGTAACTGGTGTACAAGCTGTAGGGTATGTTACATTCCTTTATTCTATCGCAGGACAAGACGCTATTGTTATTTCAAGAGGTTTGTTTGTTATTTCTACTGTATTTTGTTTAACTGCAGGGACAGTCTTCTGTATGTGGTTAGGAGAGAAAATTACAGATAAAGGGATTGGAAATGGGATTTCTTTGTTGATTATGATTGGTATTATTGCAAGGTTACCTTTTGGTCTTGCAGCAGAATTACAATCAAAATTGGCTTCAAGTACTGGAGGGGGCTTAGTGTTCTTCGTAGTTGAAATAGCGTTCTGGATTGCAATCATAATCGTTACAATCTTGTTAGTCCAAGGAACTCGTCGAATTCCTGTTCAATATGCAAGACGAATCGTAGGTAATAAACAATATGGTGGAGCACGTCAATACATTCCATTACGAGTGAATGCTGCGGGTGTAATGCCTATTATCTTTGCTCAAGCATTGATGTTTATTCCTTCTTTTGCTGCACAGTTTTTTCCAGATTCTGGATTAATGCAGAGTATTCAACAAGGTACTTTTTACTTGTCATTTTGGTATAATTTTTTCTTCTTCTTAATGGTTGTTTTATTCACGTATTTCTATACAGCACTTATTATCAACCCTACTCAAATGGCTGATGATATGAAGAGGAATGGAGGGTATATTCCAGGAGTGAAACCAGGGAAGAAAACCTCAGAGTTTATTGATAATATCATGTCTCGGATTACATTACCAGGGTCAATGTTCTTAGGTTTGGTAGCTATTAT
Organism: Chitinophagales bacterium; assembly: GCA_045105835.1. GTDB lineage: Bacteria > Bacteroidota > Bacteroidia > Chitinophagales > UBA2359 > JAUHXA01. The sequence goes on along the minus strand of JBGCDY010000154.1, from coordinate 24,814 downwards.
GCCTGCATTCGCAAATATGATAGGAATTAATAGTCAATTTGCTGATTTTTATGGTGGAACATCGTTGCTGATTTTAGTTGCGGTAATGTTGGATACACTACAACAAATTGAGAGCCATCTATTGATGCGTCATTATGATGGACTCATGAAAGGAAATGCTCGAGTTAGAAGCAGACAGGCAGTTGGAGCGAGCGTATAATGTTGAACATTATGCTTCATCAAACTCGATTAACAAAATATTTTAATTAAAAATACAGAAGTTTCCCTGCAAAATAATGTTGGGAAACTTTTTTTCTGAAATAGGTACACAAAGAGTAGAAACTCTTATTCTGGTGTTGATATAGTTCGTTTAAGTAATTAAAAATGTTGGTCAATTGCGGAAAAAGTCAAAAAAAATCTTTTATAAAACAAAAGAAGAAATAGAATTAATTCGCTATAGCTGTTTACTAGTAGGTAAAACACATGGTGTCGTTGCTGAGTTTATTCGACCTGGTGTGCAAACTATTAAATTAGATGAGATCGCAGAAGAATTTATTTTAGATCAAAAGGCAATTCCAGGTTTTAAGGGCTATAACGACTTCCCTTTTACTCTATGTATTTCCGTGAATGATCAAGTCGTACATGGAATGCCTGGAAAGTATGAATTGAAAGGTGGAGATATCGTGTCTATAGATTGTGGAGTAATTGCTAATGGTTATTATGGAGATTCTGCCTATACTTACTGTGTAGGGGAGGTAGACCATAATGTGAAAAAAATGTTGGAGGTTACTAAAGAATCTCTTTATAAGGGAATAGAGCAAACAGTAGTTGGGAAAAGAGTTGGAGATATTAGCTTTGCTATTCAACAGCATACAGAGAAAAAATATGGATACGGTGTTGTTAGGGAGTTAGTTGGTCACGGTGTGGGGAGACAACTTCATGAAGCACCTGAGGTTCCTAACTTTGGGAAAAGAGGCAGAGGACCAAAACTATTAGATGGACTTGTTATTGCAATTGAGCCTATGATAAATATGGGTAAAAAAGATGTAATTAGGAGTACTGATGGATGGACTATCTCTACTGCAGATGGACAAGCTTCTGCTCACTTTGAACATACGGTGGCAGTAAACAAAAATACCCCTGATATTCTTTCTACTTTTGACTATATTGAAGCTGCGATTAAAAATAATGCAGAATTAAGTGAAATTGCTTAGAAATTAGCAATAAAAAACCGATATTTGCACTCCGAATTAGGGGGGTGACTTTTAAGTCCACTAACTCCTGTTTTTTTTCAAGAGTATTATTAAAAAAACATGGCAAAGCAAGAGCTTATAAAACAAGATGGAATAGTGACAGAAGCATTATCCAATGCAATGTTCAGAATTCAATTAGAAAATGGACATATAGTGGTTTCTACGATATCAGGCAAAATGAGAATGAACTATATTCGTATTTTGCCAGGGGATAAAGTTGCTTTGGAAATGTCTCCCTATGATTTGAGCAGAGGAAGAATTATTTATAGATACAAATAGTTTTTTTAATAAACGCACAAAATAATATACTCTCGTGAAAGTTAGAGCATCAATTAAGAAACGTAGCAGTGATTGCAAAATAGTTCGCAGGAAAGGAAAACTCTACGTAATTAATAAAAAGAATCCAAAGTTTAAACAAAGACAAGGATAAATATGGCACGTATAGCTGGGGTTGATTTACCCAAATATAAAAAATGTTCGATATCGCTCACCTATATTTATGGGATAGGGCGTACCCGTGCTTTGGCAATACTTGATAGCGCGGATATCGAGCCGACTAAAAAAATTCAAGAATTAACAGACGATGAAATAACTCGTTTGCGTACTATGGTAAGTGAATATACTGTAGAAGGTGAGCTTCGTTCAGAAGTGCAGCTGAATATCAAACGCTTGATGGATATTGGATGTTATCGTGGAATTCGTCACCGTAAGGGATTGCCTTTGCGAGGACAACGTACGAGCACCAATGCTCGGACAAGGAAAGGTAAAAAGAAGACAGTTGCGGGCAAGAAAAAAGCTCCAAGGAAATAGTATTTATCAAATTGCTAACTATCTGTAAGTAATATGGCAAAGAAAAGACGAGTTTCGAAGGTTAAGAAACGTATCGTCAGAGTAGAATCTGAAGGTAAAGTTTACATAAAAGCAAGCTTCAACAACATTATTATTTCATTTACTAATGCTGCTGGTCAAGTTATTTCATGGGCCTCAGCTGGTAAAGCGGGCTTTAAGGGGTCTAAGAAAAACACTCCTTATGCGGCTCAAGTAGCAGCAAGAGATGCTGCTAAGAAAGCAATGGATGCTGGGTTGAAACGAGTAGAGGTCTTAGTAAAAGGTCCTGGATCAGGAAGAGAAGCTGCTATTAGAGAAGTACATAATATGGGTATTGAGGTTACAATCATTCGTGATGTAACACCTTTGCCTCATAATGGTTGTCGCCCGCCTAAGCGACGCAGAGTATAACTCAAATTTTCAATATTAGGTTCATCGTAGAAAAAGAAATAGAAACAAGAGTATGGCACGTTATATAGGACCAAAAACCAAAATTGCACGTAAATTTGGTGAGGCGATATTCGGATACGATAAATCCTTTGAGAAAAAAGGACATCCACCTGGACAGCATGGAACTTCCAAAAGACGCAAGCAGTTATCTGAATATAGTATTCAATTAAAGGCAAAGCAGAAAGCGAAATATACCTATGGTGTTTTGGAAAGACAATTCCGAAATTTATTTAAAGAGGCAAGTAGAAAACAAGGTATTACTGGGACAATCTTACTGCAATTATTAGAATCTCGGTTAGATAATGTTGTATATAGAATGGGACTAGCTCCTAGTCGTCCTGCAGCTAGACAGCTTGTTACTCACTGCCACTTACTAGTAAATGGATCGAAATGTAATATTCCATCTCGTAGATTAAAGATTGGTGATGTTGTAGGTATACGAAGCAAATCAAGAGAATTAGAGGTGATTACTGGTTCAATAGCTAAAAAAGGAAAGAAATTTCCTTGGCTTGATTGGGATGAGTCAAAAATGGAAGGAAAATTCATTGGAATACCCGAAAGAGATCAAATACCAGAGAATATTGAAGATCAGTTGATTGTGGAGTTGTACTCCAAATAATTCTTAGTAATATTTAAAATCATTTATGGGACTTTTAACATTTCATCAGCCAGATAAAATTGTAGCGCATAAAATTACAGATAATGAAGGGCTTTTTGAATTCAAACCATTAGAGCCAGGATTTGGTGTCACTGTTGGTAATTCTATTAGAAGGGTTCTTTTGTCTTCCTTAGAAGGATATGCTATTACTGCAATTAAAATAAGCGGTGTAGACCATGAATTTTCTACAATAACAGGAGTTATTGAAGATGTCACAGAAATCATTTTAAATCTTAAACAAGTTAGATTTAAGAAAATAATAAAAGATGATGATCTGACATCAGAAAAAATATTTGTGTCTATAAGCGGTGAGGATAAATTTGAGGCTGGAGATATTGAAAAACATACTGCTACCTTTAAGATAACAAATCCTAATTTAGTGATATGTCACATGGAGTCTTTTGTTAATTTGGATATTGAATTAACTGTACAAAAAGGAAGGGGTTATGTTCCTGCAGAGGATAATAAGCCGAAGGATATGGTTCATGGTTTGATTCCAATTGATGCTATTTTCACTCCAATTAAAAATGTTCGATACAATGTAGAAAGTACTCGTGTTGAGCAAAGAACGGATTATGAGAAGCTTATTATAGAGATTAAGACAGATGGAACAATTCATCCTGAAGATGCAATAAAAGAATCTGCACGAATCCTTATCCAGCATTTGATGTTGATTACTGATGAGAAGATTACTTTTGATGAGAAACCAGGTGAAGAGGATGATATAGTAGATGAACATATATTACATATGCGTAAGCTATTAAAAACTCCATTAGAAGACTTAGATCTTTCTGTAAGAGCTTATAACTGTTTGAAAGCAGCTAAAATTAATACTTTACAAGAATTAGTTACTTACGATACTAGCTCATTGATAAAGTTTAGAAATTTTGGAAAGAAGTCCTTGATGGAAATAGAACATCTAATTCAAGAAAAAGGACTTTCTTTTGGAATGGACTTGAGTAAATATAAACTCGACGAAGAATAGATTGAAGGGGAATAATGTTTTCCTTAAGGAGGTAATCGTAGTATCTAATATCGAAATATAGATGTAGTCATGAGACACGGAAAAAAGTTTAATCATCTCGGAAGAAAAGTTGGACATAGAAAAGCCTTACTTGCGAATATGGCTTGTTCTTTGATTAAGCACAAACGTATTCAAACAACTTTAGCTAAGGCTAAGGCTTTACGAAAATATATAGAGCCTTTATTAACGAAAGGAAAGTCAAATACAACGCATAATAGAAGAGTTGTGTTTTCTTATCTTCAAGATAAAGAAGCGGTAAGAGAATTATTTGATGAGGTTAGTGAAAAAATAGCAACTAGACCCGGTGGCTACACTAGAGTAATCAAACTTGGTTTTCGGTTTGGAGATGGTGCTGAAATGGCAATGATTGAGTTGGTAGATTATAATGAAAACCTACTCAAATCAGATTCTAAATCAGGAAAACGTAGAAGAACCCGTAGAGGACGTAAGAAATCTACAAGTAGTGATGTTGAAAACACTACTAATGATGATAATTCTTCTGAAGAGTAAGTAAGATGTAATAAGACATTTTAGTATAATTATAAAAAGGGTAAGGGTCTATTAGAGACAATTACCCTTTTTTTGTGTAAATTTGTTGTATCATTTAACAAATTAGTGAAAAATGTTCTAGTTTGCATCAACATATTTCTTAGAGACAAAAAAATAAACGTATTTTTGTAGCAGAAAATGTTGAGGGGGCTTATATGTGCCCTCTTTTTTATTAAATTGATATATGGCGACTATTCTTAAAAGAATTAAACAATTACTAGAACTTAGGTTTGAAGAAGATTCTTCTTTTTTTATAGTAGAATTGAAACCAGTTCCAGGAAACAAGATCCAGATATTTGTTGATAGAGATAATAATGTCACAAGTGGTGATTGTGTGAAGATATTTAAGTATTTGAGAAATAGTTTAGAAGAAGAGGAACTATGGCATGAAAATCTCTATTTAGAAGTATCATCTCCTGGAATGTCGAAACCTTTTAAGGTGATGCGACAATACAAAAAAAATCAGGGAAGACATGTGATTGTTCAACTAATAGATGGCAATTTGAAGGAGGGAATTCTCAAAGAAACTTCAGATGAGGAAATTGTGATAGAAGAACATATCAAGCAAAAGAAGAAGAAGTTAATCATTCAAGAAACAACGATACCTTTTGATGCTATTAAGCATGTGAAAAAAAAGGTAACATTTTAGATTCATTCAAAATTGTTTAAGATGGCGAAGACAAGGAGAAAAGCTAAAAATATTGATTTGGTTGAATCCTTTGCAGATTTTAAGGAATTTAAAAATATCGATCGTCCAACAATGATGCGTGTGTTGGATGATGTATTTAGAACATTATTGCGAAAGAAATATGGAAGTGATGAAAACTTCGATATTATCGTAAATACGGAAAAAGGTGACCTTGAGATTTGGAGAAGACGAGAAATTGTCAATGATGGGGAAGTAATAGACCCAAATAAAGAAGTTGCTTTTTTGGAAGCAATTAAAATAGAAGAGGATTACGAGATTGGAGAGGAACTTTATGAGGAGATTACTTTGTTGCATTTCGGTAGAAGGGCTATCCTTGCTGCTCGGCAAACACTAATCTCACGAATATTGGAGCTCGAAAATGATGAGTTATATAAGAAATATGGTGATAGGGTCGGAGAGATTGTCACTGGTGAGGTATATCAGATTTGGAAGCGTGAAATGCTGGTATTAGATGATGACGGGAATGAATTAATTCTACCTAAAAATGAGCAAATTGGTAGTGATTTCTACAAGAAAGGTGATACTGTTCGATCAGTTGTCAAGAAAGTAGAAATGAGAAATAATAAACCTCGAATTATATTGTCAAGAACAGATAATATGTTTTTGGCGAAGTTGTTAGAATTAGAAGTTCCTGAAATTTTTGATGGTTTAATAGCTGTTCGTAGGATTGCTAGAGAACCTGGAGATAGAGCAAAAGTAGCAGTAGAATCCTTTGATGATAGAGTAGATCCTGTTGGAGCTTGTGTAGGGATGAAAGGCTCTCGTATTCATGGAATAGTTAGAGAATTACGAAATGAGAATATCGATATAATAAATTATACCGCTAATACAAAGCTACTCATTCAAAGAGCCTTAACACCAGCAAAAGTTGTTCACATGGATGTGGATGAAGAAGCTACTCGTGCTGCTGTTTATTTGAAGCCTGATCAGGTTTCTTTGGCAATTGGGAAGGGTGGTGTTAATATTCGACTGGCAAGTAAACTTACTAAATACGAGATAGATGTATTTAGGGATATTGATGAAAGCAACGATGAATATGATATAGATATTCAAGAATTTGCAGACGAGATTGATGAGTGGATTATCAAAATATTGCAGGATATTGGTTGTGACACAGCAAAAAATGTCTTGGACTTAAGTATTGAAGAATTACTTAGAAGAACAGATTTAGAGGAAGAAACAGTTCTTGAAATAAGAAATATTTTGAAGGCGGAGTTTGATGAAGAAGAAATTTAGAATTACTTTTAATAAATAATACATTAATAGCTTACATGGCAGAAACCAAAAAGGCAGTAAGACTGGCTAAGGTAGCGAGAGAAATTAACGTGGGTATTGATACCATAACGGCACATCTCTTGAAAAAAGGCTTTGAGGTAGAAAGTAAACCTACTACAAAGTTAACACCGGAGATGTATGATATTCTCATCACTGATTTTAAATCTTCTATTGCACTCAAAGAGAAAGCAAACCTAATTAGTTTGCGGAATAAGCGTGAAAGAGAGACGAAAAGAGTGAATGAAAGAGCCGTAACATCAGATACATCTTCTCCAACTAGCAAAAAAACTAGGAAGAAAGATACAACGCCTCAAAAAGAACCTGATGTAGAAAAGACACCTATAGTCCCAGTAACGCCAATAGCTACTGAATTGCCCTCTGCCGAAATTAAGCCAGAAGCTATTAATAAAGTTGTCACTCCTCCTGTTGTGGAACATGATGAAAGTGTCCCGCAGGATAAAATCGTTCCAGCTGTGCCTGTCATAGAAGAAACGAAGGTTGTCGAAGAAAATAAAGAAAAACAGCCGAGCTCTGAAAAAGAAGCTTTGCCAATTTCTGTATCAACGGAGACAAAAAAGACTACAGAGAGCAAGATTCTACCAAAAGATGACTCAAAGGTCAAAGAGCCAACAGTAGAGGAAAAGAAAATTAAACCAGTCGTTGAGACTAAAGATATTGAACCTCAAAAAGAGGTTGAAACTACTCCACCTTCTGACCTTGTAGCCAAGAAAACTGAAGAAAAACAAGAGAGTGAAGTACCTTCGTCAGTTGAAGGAGAAAAGAAAGATATTCCTGTTCAAAAAGCGGAACAAAAGCAGGTTGTAAAACCAGTGTTGGAGAAAGAACTTAAAACTCCTACTCTGAAAAGTAATGCAGATGGGGATTCTTCACCTAAATGAATTGATAAAACCAATACTGTTGAAGAAAGTAACACAGTTGAAGGTAAAGTCAATACTGAGAAGACTATAAATAAAGAAGAAAAGGTGGTTGTAAAAGAGGCTAAACAAACAAATGTGGTGAGTCCTCCAGAAATTGAACTTGCTGGACCTAAGGTTATTGGTAAAATTGACCTTAGTGGCACAAACTGGAAGACCCGACCAGATAAGAAAAGAAAACGAAAAGAGAGAAAACGAAGGGTTAAGCCAGGAACAGAAGGAGAAAAAAATGTAGGAAGCCAACAAGATGGAGTGAAACAAGATGGGGATGAAAGACAAATAAAAGAGAGACCCAAGGTTCAGCTCAAGGGCCCTACAGTAATAGGTAAAATTGACTTATCTGCAAAGCAAGATAAAAAAGAAGGAGAGGAAAGTACTGAAGGAGGGCTTAGACCTAAGAGAAGGAGAAGAAAGAGGATTATTAAGTCTACAGATAAGAAAGTAGCTATTAAGAAGTCGGATCAACCTGGAGGAACTAAAACAAGAACTCCGAACGAAAAGACGCTCAGAGTTAAAAAGAGAAGGAAAAAGAAACCACATACAAGCGGAAATAGAAACATTGAAGCAACAGAAGTTTCTGCAAAAGAGATTCAAGATAAAATCAAGGCCACAATGGCTAAACTTAGTGGTACTTCCAAAGGGAAGAGTAACCGAGCTAAGTTAAGAAAACAAAAAAGAGAGCAAGCTGCTATCAAACGAGACTTGGTAGAGGATACAGAAACCAATGTATTGAGTGTTACCGAGTTCATTTCAGTAAATGAATTTGCCAAATTAATGGATGTAGCAGTTAATAAGGTCATTACGACTTGTTTCAATTTGGGTATCATTGTATCTATAAACCAGCGATTGGATGCAGAGGTTATCGAATTAGTTGCAGATGAATTTGGATTTGAAACTGAATTTATCAACGTTACTGAGCAGGATGAAGAAGAAGACTATTTCAATGATGCTGAAGAAGACTTAGAGCCACGTGCACCAGTCGTTACGGTGATGGGACACGTTGATCATGGTAAAACTTCTTTGCTGGATTACATTAGAAATGCAAATGTAATCGCTGGTGAGATGGGAGGAATTACTCAGCACATTGGAGCTTATGAGGTGACAACAGAAAGTGGTAAAGAAATCACCTTTTTGGATACACCTGGTCACGAAGCATTTACAGCGATGCGTGCGAGGGGAGCGAAAGTTACGGACATTGCAGTGATTGTTATTGCAGCAGATGATGACATTATGCCTCAAACAAAAGAGGCGATTAGTCACGCACAAGCAGCAAATGTACCGATGATTTTTGCCATCAACAAAGTGGACAAATCAACAGCATTACCTGAAAAAATTAAGGAACAACTTGCTGCCATGAATTTATTGGTAGAAGATTGGGGAGGACAATATCAATCACAAGAAATATCAGCTAAGTTTGGTACAAATGTGGATGAATTATTGGAGAAAATATTGTTGGAAGCGGAGCTTTTGGAGTTGAAAGCGAATCCAAATCGTGAAGCAATTGGAACTGTATTGGAGGCATCATTGGATAAAGGTAGAGGATATGTTTCCAATATCTTGGTTCAAAACGGTTCTCTGAAAGTAGGAGATATGGTACTGGCTGGACAGCATGTTGGTAAAGTCAAAGCAATGTTCAACGAGAGAGGCAATAGGGTGAAAACAAAAGTTGGTCCCGCTACTCCCGTAACAATTCTTGGTTTGAATGGTGCACCTCAAGCAGGTGACAGGGTAAAAGTCATGAAGAGCGAGCAAGAGGCCAAATCAATTGCTACTAAGCGAGCTCAGATTATTAGAGAGCAAGGGTTTAGAGCTTCTAAACATATTACTCTTGAGGAAATTGGCCGTCGTCTGAAGATTGGTACTTTCAAAGAGTTGAACCTTATTGTGAAAGGGGATATGGATGGTTCTGTAGAAGCATTAACAGATTCATTGTTGAAACTTTCTACCGAAGAGATTAGGGTCAATGTGATACATAGAGGGGTAGGTGCAATTACCGAATCCGATGTATTGTTGGCTTCAGCATCTGATGCGATTATTGTTGGATTCCAAGTGCGCCCGACAATCAATGCACGCCGAAATGCAGAACAAGAAAGCATCGAAATCAGAACTTACTCCATCATTTATGATGCCATTGAAGAAATTAAATCTGCAATGGAGGGAATGTTGGAACCAAAAGTGGAAGAACGTTTTGTATGCAACATCGAAGTTCGAGAAGCATTCAAAATCTCCAAAGTGGGTACCGTTGCAGGGTGTTATGTAGCAGTTGGTAAAGTGACTAAGGCTACTAGAATTCACTTGCTTAGAGATGGAATTATAGTATTTACAGGAGAAATCGAAACTCTGAAACGTTTTAAAGACGATGTCAAAGAAGCGTTACCTGGTCAAGAGTGTGGTATTCGAATCAAAAACTACAACGATATTAAGGCTGGAGATGTGATTGAAGGTTTTGAAGAGATTGAAATTAAACGAACTCTTTAACAGAAACGATTCATATTTCAGCTTTATAAGCTAAACAAAAACCCAAGTTCAATAAGTTTGAACTTGGGTTTTTTGCTTTAAATAATTGGTTATCAGTTCCCTCTTGAGTGCTGAGAAATAATTTGCCTCAAAAACCAAATACTTCTTGCAAAATCTTAACAGACTTCAATGGTCTAAAACCTTCAATATGCAAGGTGTAAAACTGTAATAAAGCAGTCAATAATTCTTTGCGATATACCTTGTTGATTTTTATTAAATGAAGCTCTTCCAGCGGAGAGTTTAATAAGGAGGTAAGATGTTTTGACAAGGGATCTTGAAGGTAATAAGGGTGCATTGGACGATTTGAAGAAAAAGAACCGTTTTGTAAATCAAAAATATTTCGCCTCTCTTTATCGTAGTTGCTGAAAGGATAAAATCCAAGAAAACCACTGAGTTGTAGTAAAAAATAGAGGTGCAAATTGGCAATAGATTCAGTAGTATCATCTAGATTTTGTACAAACTCAGAAATAAAGTCAAACTGACGTTTGTTTTCCTCTTCCTCTTTCAAAGTTGAATAAAGTAATTCTGTCACAAACAAAGCAAGCGAACTTTTACCAATGTCAAAAGGAATTGAAGTAAATGTTCTTGTTGGTTTCATCTCCTTAATGCGCTGCATACTGCGATTCTTTCGATAATAAACCACCATATCCAACAAGGTAAGAGGTTGAAGCAAACCTGCCTTATGTTTACTCTTACTACTTGTCCGAACGCCGTTAATCATATAGGATTGAATCCCAAATTGATCTGTATAAATTTTAGCAACTACACTGGATTCGGAATATTTAAAAGTTTTTAAGACAATCCCCTTAATAGAGTGAAGCATATCAACTCATTATTTATCAATTACTTACAATTCCAATGCTTTTCGGAGGAGTTCCTTCAAGGTTGCACCTGAAATATTCATTTTGATATTGCTGCGATAAGCATAAGATATCTTGCCTCTTTCTTCAGATACAATAAAAACATGGGCTTCAATGTTTTCCGTAATTCCTACCGCTGCCCGATGGCGCATTCCCACACGATTTGGAAGTTCTGGATTTTCCGAAACAGGCAAAACACAGCCAGCAGCCAATATTTTACCATCCGCAATCACCATAGCTCCGTCGTGAAGAGGAGCACTCTTATCAAAGATTGATTCAATCAACTTACTCGAAATATCACCATGAATGGGCACACCCGTATTTGCAAAAAATTTCTCCTCACCAACATCGGTAAATACCATTAATGCACCCGTTTTTGTGCGAGCCATATTTTGCAAAGCCCTTGCAATGGCATTTACCAAGTATTCATTATCAGACTTTTTTTCACGACTTCTTTTAATCAAGCGATTCCAAAATTTTTGGTCTCCAATCCCTGTATTGCGCCCCAAAAAAAACAAAAATCTACGGATTTCTGGCTGGAAAATGATTACAAGCAAAACCAGCCCAGCACCCAAAAACTGACCCAAAATTTGCTCCATCATCTTCATCTCCAATGCTTGAACGATGAAGTAAATCAAGGATAGAACCAACAAACCGACAAAAATATTGAAGGCGAGGCTTCCTTTTAGCAAACGATATACAAAAAAGAACAAAATCGTCAATACCAATATATCCAATACATCAGCAAAGCCAATTTCGAGAAATCCTATCTTGAATAAGAAAAGTGTCAAAATCTACTTTTATTAAATTGGGTTTTTCAAATATTCTGCCATCTTCACAGCCTCCATTGCCTCCTTTACATCATGCACCCGCAAAATGTTCGCCCCTTTTTGTAGCGCAACCATATTTGCCGCTGTTGTTCCATTCAGTGCCCTTGAAGGTGAAACATCCAAAAGTTTACAAATCATGGACTTGCGAGACATTCCTGCCAATAAAGGTAAGTCAAATAATCGAAAAGCGTCAAATTGCTGTAATATTTGATAGTTTTGCGAAAGCGTTTTTCCAAAACCAAATCCAGGGTCGATTACAATATCCTTAATACCAGCCTGTTTCACGCTTTCGAGCTTATCCGTGAAAAAATCAATCATATCCTGAACCACATTTTCATACGAAGGATCCAATTGCATATCTTTAGGCTTGCCCTGCATGTGCATCAGTATGTAAGGAACGTTCAATGCACCCACAGTCTCCAGTAAATCAGTATCCAAACCACCTGCCGAAATATCATTTACGATACTTGCTCCAGCTTCAACAGCCTCCTTTGCTACTTTTGCACGAATGGTATCAATAGAAACAATCGCATCAGGAAACCTTTTTACAATGGCTTTAATAACAGGAACAACCCGCAGCAATTCGACATCCACTTCAATAATAGAAGCCCCAGGTTTTGAAGACATGCCACCAACATCAATAATTGCAGCCCCATCTTGTAGCATCTTTTCAGCCTGCTTCAATATGACGATATCTTGAGTATATTTTCCTCCATCATAAAAAGAATCAGGTGTTACATTTAAGACCCCCATTACCTTTGGCGTACTCAAATCTAATAGCTTACCTCGGCAGTTGATTTGCCAGCTCGTATTGAAAAAAGTATTTTTTGAATTCATCTTTAATCTTCAACTAAAAATTTAGTTGATTTATTTATTTAGTGTATATTTGCAAAAGTAAGAATGCTGCAAAACCGAAAGTTAAAAATAGTTTGTGAGTTTTCAGGGCATAAGTCACCAAGAATCCTTATATTTTTCAATTTTCACTTGCATTTTAATTTTCATTCTTGACTTAATACTATATTTGTGTAGCAGAAATCAAAACACGTATTACCATGACTATATTTTCACTTATCGGATTGATTGCCCTTTTGGCAGTAGGTGTTACCATCATCACAGGACTTCTCAGCAAGCCTGAAAATTGGTTGATACACTATCTACGCAGTTTTTTGGGAACATTCTTTGTTTTTTCGGGTATCATCAAAGCGATAGACCCAACAGGAACAGCCATCAAAATAGAAGATTACTTCAATGTATTTACAGAACATTTTTCTTTGTTCACAGGTTTGTGGGAACTCCTAATAGGAATCGCATTACCTCTATCTATTTTCATGATAATTTTGGAGATTGTACTGGGTATTTCCCTCATTTTGGGAACATTCCGAAAAACCACTTTGTGGCTATATATAGGACTCACCCTGTTTTTTACAGTACTGACAGGCTTCACTTACCTAACAGGGTATGTACCAAAAGATGCGACCTTCTTTCAGTTTGCACAGTGGGAAAGCTTCAAAGATTCTAATATGCGAGTAACCGATTGCGGTTGTTTTGGTGATTTCGTAAAGCTCAAACCCTATGAATCCTTCTTGAAAGATGTAGTCTTGACAGCCTTGATATTTTTGATGTACTTCTTATCGGGGCATATCAAATTGGTTTTCAACAAAAAAATGTCATGGATTATTTTAGGCGTACTGGGTGTCGCATCACTTTTATTCAGTATGCGAAATGTGAACAACTTGCCAATCGTTGACTTCAGAGCTTACAAAGTAGGAGCCAATTTGATTGATGGACGAAATGATGGAATTCCTCCCAAAGTACAGACCATGTACACACTTGTCAAAGAGGGGAGTGGCGAAGTGAAAAAAGTTGAGAGCCAGGAATATATTGACAGTGGTATTTGGAAAGACAAAACATGGGTTTTGGACAATGAAAAAACCGAACAGGTAACGCTCGAAGAAGGTAAATCCGCAACTATCAAAGATTTTGTGATTTATGATGATGGAGACAATGAAGTAGCAGAAGCTATTTTAGCCCGCCCAGGATTCACCATATTTGTAGGAGCCTACAATATTGACAAAGCAAATGTGGAAAAAGGATTTGTGAAGGTAAATCAGGTAATGAAAGAAGCCCTTGGAGACAATGTTCCCGTTATAGGTTTGACTGCTTCAATATTAGACCACGCCCAAAAATTCACTGACAATCTCTATAAGTTCTATAACTTGGATGCCGTACCTATCAAAACGATGATTCGTGCAAATCCTGGTGTCGTCTTAATCAAAGATGGAATCGTAGTGGACAAATGGCACTACAATGCACTTCCAAATTGGAGTGAAATCGTTGCCAAGCACAGCATTTCCAAACAAGCTCCTCCAACAGAATTACTCCAAGAAGAAGAGGAAGAAATCATTGATGAGGAAATGATGGAGGAAGAGGTAGAAGAATAAATTCTAATTGTTAAATGGCTATATGGTTTTATTGTCAAATGGTTGTTGTGGCAGTTAATTAACTGGATTTATGTCTAATGACAAACGATATTTGGGTTTAGATAGGATTGAAGCATATATGATATCTTTCAAACTTAGCAACTATGTGTGGGAAATAGTGATGAGGTGGGATAAATTTGCTCAATGGACGGTTGGTAAGCAGTATGTAACTGCAATCGATTCTATCTCTGCAAATATTGCAGAAGGATTTGGTCGTTACCATAAAAAAGATAAAATTAAATTTTATCGCTACAGCACAGGCTCACTTCAAGAAAGTTTGGATTGGACAAGAAAGGCAATCATTAGAAAATTGATTACGAAGGAAGAGAAGGAGTACATCACAACAGAACTCCAAAAACTTCCCAAATCCATAAACATCCTGATCAAATATACGAATGATAAATTGAAAATATAGAACCAAAAGTACAGCCATTCAACAATTTAGCAATAGAACCATAAAACCATTTAACAATAAACATGAAAATTCTCCATACCGCCGATTGGCATTTAGGGCAGCGATTGTGTGATTTTGACCGACAAGAAGAGCATGACCATTTTCTACAATGGTTGTTGGATACCTTGAAGGAAGAAAAAGTAGATGCTTTGGTGGTGGCAGGAGATGTATTTGATGTCCACAATCCGCCAAACTACGCCCGAAAACAGTATTACAATTTCTTACGAAAAGCAATCAGCTACTGCAACAACATCATCATTACAGGCGGCAATCACGATTCCCCACGCAATTTGGATGCTCCCAAAGAACTCTTGGAGTACCTTCAAGTACATGTAGTTGGTGGTTGTCCTGAGGATTTGAAAGAGGAAGTGATTGAAGTAAAAGACAAGAATGACAATGTAATTGGCGTAGTAGCAGCTGTTCCTTTTTTGCAGGAAAGAGACATCCGTAAGGCTGTTGCAGGAGAAAGTTATAAGGAAAGAGTAGAGCGAACCCAAAAAGGTATTTTCAACCACTACCATACCATAGCCGAATACATCGCTGCAAAATACGACACTTCAAAATTGCCCATCATTGCTACAGGGCATTTATTTGCAGCAGGCAGTATGACCTCCGACAGCGAAAAAGACATTCACATAGGGAATCAAGGCAAAGTAACTGCCGAAACGTTTTCAGAAATGTTTGATTACGTGGCATTGGGGCATATTCACAAGCCGCAACTGGTCAATAAATTAGAACACATTCGTTATTGCGGTTCACCCATCCCATTGAGTTTTACAGAATACAAAGACGACAAACAGGCTCTTTTGATAGACTTCAATGAAGGAAAACTATCAGGTATTCGTGTTTTGCCCATTCCCAATTACCGAAAACTACTGCGAGTAAAAGGGAACATGGAAAAAGTGACTGAAAAATTGTTGGCTTTAGATAGTTTTGAAGGCAAACCAACGACTTGGTTGGAGGTTCAAATCGAATTGGAAACTTTTGAGGCAGATTTAGAGCATCAGGTTCGACAATTTGTGGCGGACAAAAATGCAGAGGTGTTGATTACCCGCACTGAATACAAACACCGTATCAAAGGTTTGGACGAAGAAATGGGGAATGTGAGTTTGGATGATTTGAAGCCGATGGAGGTGTTTTTGAAGCGTTGCGACAGCCGCAATGTAGGAGGGAAGCAGCAAAAAGAATTGGTGAATACCTTTAATGAGTTGTTGGAGTGGATGGAGGAAGAGAAGGATTGATATGAAAAACTTTATAGAATGGAAAAGGTGACAATTATAGTCAAAACTATCTCATATGATTTATGGTGGGGGATTTATGGTATATCTTATAAGTCACTTTGGGAGGATATAGAATTCTTTTATGAGGATGGTGAACGTATTGGTAGTGGATGTCTGAATACAAAGTCTCACATGAGACCATCATTAGAAGACTTGAAAAATAACCCAAAAGAGAAAGAGTTCGTACTGGCGATTGAAAAATACTTAGCTGACGATAAATGCCATTACTGGTTTTATTATACTTCAGAACCTATGGATTCTGAAGAGTTTTATGAAGTTCCTTACAATGCCCCTAAAAATGATAAAGGAATAAAACCTTGTTTTATAGATATTTGGCACCCTGATGAGCGCATTGATCTTTCTACAATTGAAACAGGAACGAAACACTTTGCTGCAAATTTTTTAGGTATAACGGATTGTATTGTCAAAATAGAAGGAAAGGTGAGTTATGAGGAAGCATTAGGTTCCTTCAAAGAAAATGAAGCCATATTTGGAGGAAGCGAACCTGTTCAGGCTACATTTAGTGATGAACTCATTGACGAACTTTCAACGCAATGGGAAAAACCTAAAGAGGAAGTTTTAAATGAATTACATGCTTCGGTAAAAGGATATCCCCGAAATATTTCTTTATGGGAATTTATTGAAAAACAGTTTTCTAAAATAAAGTATTCCTTTCTTAATTATTGGCGATAACATAAAATCCCTAAAATCAATAATGTAGTACTCCATGTTCCACAAAAAACTAAACCCCACTCACTTCAACCAAATGAGTAAAGGAACTTTTCCCGCTTCTTTAGGAATCACCATCACCCAAATTGAAGAAGGCAAAATGCTTGCAGAAATGCCAGTCAAAAAAGAACTTTTTGCACCAAATGGTTTTTTACATGCAGGGAGCATCATCACTTTTGCAGATACCATTGCAGGTTATTCAACGGTTTTGCATTTGCCCGAAAAAGCAAAATCCTTTACGACGATCGAACTCAAAAGCAATCTTTTAGGAGCTGCAAGGGAGGGTGTTTTGGAGGGAGAAAGTTTTGTAGAGCATTTGGGAAGGACGACACACGTTTGGAGGGTAGAAGTGAGGCGGAAAGAAACCAAAAAGAAGATTGCCGTCTTTTCTTGTACACAACTGATTTTATATTGACTTGATACAAATATGGTACACAAATCACAGGTTGAAGGTTACAATGGTTCAATGGAAGCCTTAGTTGAAGAAATTGGCAATTTGAAATACAATGCTTTAGCAGGATTTTTAGACTTGCTTGCTGCAAAAATTGAAAGAGATGGAGAGAAAGATAAAGGCAGGGGGAGGATTAAATTGGCAAAACAACTCGAAGACTGTTCTGGTAATTTGAAAAACTGTAAAACTTCAATAGAAAAAGCTTGGGTAATTTGTGAACCCTACACTAAATAAAATCAATATGACCACCTACAATAAATCCCTTACCGAACTTCAACAAATCGTAGTCGATCTCGAAAACGAAAGTATCGGTGTAGATGAACTATCCGAAAAAGTAAAAAGAGCTTCCGAATTGATACAGTTTTGTCAGCAGAAACTTCGGAGTACCGAGACTGCAATCAGTGAAACGCTTGGAAACAGTCAAGAAGTATAGAGCGTTAAGTAAAAAATAAGATGATATACGGAGGAATTGACGGATGTAAATATGGGTGGATTTTGATGAAATCCAATGGGGAAGAGATTCAGTTTGGAGGATTGTTCAAATCCATAGATAATTTGATGGCAGAGCATCGGGATTTAGACCGAATTTTGATTGATATGCCCATGGGTTTAAGTTCCAAAAAAATGAAAAGAACCGTTGAGTCTGCGATGAAAAAAGAGCTTGGTGTGAGGCATTCAACAGTTTTCAATGCGCTGTGTAGAGAAGCACTAAGAGCAAAAGACTACGATGAAGCGAAGCAGATAAACGAAAGGATTGAAGGGAAGAAAATATCTATACAAACCTTCTTCATTTCAAAGAAAATCGCCGAAATAGATGGTTTTCTAAAAAATAATTCTTCTTTAAAAAATAAATTTATTGAAAGTCATCCTGAAATCTGTTTTAAGTATCTAAATGGAGAGATTCTTTTGAGTAAGAAATCATCTCAACTTGGAATTGAAGAAAGATTAAAAATCCTGCAAGGTTATTATCCAAATGCAATCAATTTGTATGAGGAAGTAGTAAATAATACCAAAAGAAAATTTGTCAAAAGAGATGATATTGTGGACTCAATCTGTTTGTGTGTTGTTAATAGACTAAGTGGAGAAAAAAAAATGAGTTTTATTGAAGACTCATTAATTGAAGATGAAATGGGAATCAAAATGAGAATTGGCTATTTCAAAATGAAAAAGTAAAAAGAGCTTCCGAATTGATACAGTTTTGTCAGCAGAAACTTCGGAGTACCGAGACTGCAATCAGTGAAACGCTTGGAAACAAGCAAGAGTAAATCAATGCGGAAGCTTGATAATTAATAGAAACCGAAAGGCTATTTATTTTTATTTGCTGCCTTGATTTTAGGTATCGCATACAACAGCAATACTGCACCAAAGGTAGCCGTGACAATTTCGCCTATAAGGTGAGAGGCATTGAAGCCTACAATACCCAATACGAAGCTGCCAACAAAGGCACCACCAATACCCAAAAGTAAGTTCCAGCCCAAGCCCATGCTTGCACCTTTCATCCAAAGATTTGCAAGCCATCCAGCGACAGCACCTACGATAAGAAATACAATACTATTCATTTTGTTGATTTTTTATTAGATAAAAAAGATGTTTGTCAATAGCTACAACAGAAAATTTTAACTTAGCGTTCCTTAACAAAAGTTAAACTAATGTACCAAAAAATATTTACTTTTTTTGTGGCTTCCTTATTGCTTTTTTCGTGCAAAGCACAAAAGCAAGGAGAACACAGTCATACCGATCACCAATACACCAATCACCTTATCAATGAAAGCAGCCCCTATTTGCTGCAACATGCCCACAATCCCGTGGACTGGTTTCCATGGGGAGAGGAAGCTTTGGCGAAGGCAAAAGCAGAAAACAAAATGCTGATTATCAGTGTGGGATATGCTGCCTGTCATTGGTGTCATGTAATGGAGCATGAGTCATTTGAGGATACTTTAGTGGCTCGGAAGATGAATGAAAACTTTGTGTGCATCAAAGTAGATCGAGAAGAGCGTCCTGATGTGGATCAAATCTACATGAATGCTGCTTATATGATCAATGGAAGTGGAGGCTGGCCCCTGAATGCGATAGCTTTACCTGATGGCCGCCCTATTTTTGCAGGAACCTACTTTCCGAAAGACAATTGGACGAAAATCCTCGATTATTTTGCAGATAAGTACGAGAACGATTTGGCGGAACTGGAGACTCAAGCTGAAAAAATCACCGAAGGAATCCAACAAATCGAAATGGTACCTTTTCAACCCGAAGCGGCAACTTTTGTGGAAGAGGATTTGGACGAAATTTTCAAAACTTGGAAATCCCTATTGGATTATAAAAAGGGAGGAAAAACTACTAAGTCGAATAAATTTCCGATGCCTTCTAATTGGGCGTACCTGCTTCGTTATCACAGCCTTTTTGGAAATGAAGATGCTTTGAAGGCGGTGAATGTCACGCTCGAATCTATGGCAAATGGTGGGATTTACGATCATTTGGGAGGCGGTTTTGCTCGTTATTCTACTGACCCTGACTGGCATGTTCCACACTTTGAAAAAATGCTGTATGACAATGGGCAGTTGGTGAGTTTGTACTCCGAAGCCTATCAATATGAAGCGAATCCACTTTACAAACAGAAAGTTTACGAAACATTGGAGTTTGTGAAACGAGAATTGACCTCTCCCGAAGGTGGTTTTTATTCTTCTTTGGATGCGGATAGCGAAGGGGAGGAAGGAAAATTTTATGTGTGGACAAAAGCGGAGATTGACTCGATTTTGGGTAAGCAAGATGCGACGATTTTTGGAGCTTACTACAATGTGACTCCAAAGGGAAATTGGGAGGAACACAAAAATGTATTGCGGGTATTGAAAGATAAAAAGACGGTTACTTCAAAATTAGCTATCCCATTGCAGCAACTGAATCAAGTGTTGGCAGATTCAAAAGTGAAATTGATGGCGGCTCGTGACAAAAGAGTGCGCCCTCCTTTGGATGATAAGGTTTTGACGGGATGGAATGCGCTGATGTTGAAGGGCTATGTGGATGCTTACCGAGTATTTGGAGAGCAGGAGTTTTTAGACATTGCTTTGAAGAACGCCAATTTTCTGGTCAAAAATGCGCTGCAAAGTGACAATAGGTTGAATCGAAATTACAAGGACGGCAAATCTTCCATCAATGCTTTTTTGGATGATTATTCTTTGCTCATTGAAGCTTTCGTCGGTTTATACCAAGCCACTTTTGACGAACAATGGCTCTACAAATCCAAAGACTTGGCAGAATATGCCATTGCTCATTTTCACGATGACAATTCCAAAATGTTCTTTTACACATCAGATCAGGATGCAGCTTTGATTGCTCGAAAAATGGAAATCACTGACAATGTGATTCCAAGTTCCAATTCTTCCATGGCAAAAGCTTTGTTCTATTTGGGTACTTACTTCAATCAGGAGGATTACTTAAAAATGTCAGAACAGATGTTGACCAACGTGAAAGAGGATGTAAAAATGCAGGCTCCTTTTTATTCCAATTGGGGGACTTTGATGACGCATTTTGTAAAAACACCTTATGAAGTAGCGATTGTGGGAGATAATTTTGCAGCGAAACGGGTAGAGATGGACGAACATTTCTTACCCCATGCTTTTCTATTGGGAGGAAAGGAAGAAGGTACTTTGGAATTGCTCAAAAGTAAATTGGTGGAAGGGCAAACCCGTATTTATGTCTGCCAAAACAAGGTGTGCAAATTTCCTGTTGAAGAGGTGAGCAAAGCAGTGGATTTGATGGATTAAAAACAAACAAAATGAACACCAACGAATTTATACCCTACAAACGTGATACTTACGAAGCGGAAGAAATGACTCAAAGAAGTCAAGAGTTTAGAAATTGGCTTGACAATCGTCGGACGGTCAGAACTTTTTCGGACAAATCAGTGCCTAAGGAAGTGATGGAAAACATCATTATGAGTGCGTCTTCTGCTCCTTCGGGTGCGCACAAACAGCCCTGGACGTTTTGTGTAATCAGTAATCCTGAACTCAAAAGCGTTATCAGAAAAGCTGCGGAAGAAGAGGAACATACCAATTATCATGGGCGTATGTCGGAAGAATGGTTGGAAGATTTGCAGGCATTTGATACAGATTGGAACAAACCTTTTATTGACATAGCTCCCTGGGTGATTGTGGTTTTTAGGAAAATATATGATTTTGGCGAGGATGGAAGCCGAAAAACCAATTACTATGTGTCGGAATCTGTGGGGATTGCTACAGGTTTTTTGCTCACTGCAATACATCAAGCTGGGCTTGTGGCATTGACACATACACCGAGTCCGATGAATTTTTTGGCGAACATATTGAAGCGACCCAAAAACGAGAAACCTTTTTTGTTGATTCCTGTGGGATATCCTGCGGAGGAAACAGTCGTGCCTGATTTGCAGCGCAAGGAACTGGAGGAGGTGAGTGTGTTTTTTGAATAAAAAAGAAGAATGTTTGAAGTATTTGGACAAAGAAAAACGCCAATCATTAGAAATAATGATTGGCGTTTTTTGTTGTGTTAGAGGATTACCTCAAAAATCACTTGTCTGCAATATTACAGGACTTCTGCCGAAATACGATCGTTAATCTTTTTTACCATGTTTTTCAAAACAGGTCTTGGACCTACTTCAATAAAAGTACGAGCCTCGTCTTCCACCATATTTTCGATGGTTTGTGTCCACCTTACAGGAGAAGTCAAATGAGCAATCAAGTTCTGTTTGATTTCTTCAGGATCTTGTGTTGGTTTACCTGTTACATTTTGGTAAATAGGACAAGGAGGTTCTTTAAAAGGAGTTTCTTCAATGGCTCTCGCGAGTTCCATTTTTGCAGATTCCATCACAGGAGAATGGAATGCCCCACCTACTTTCAATTTGAGAACATTACGTGCACCCGCCTCTTTGAGCTTTTCAGCAGCGATTTCGATGCCCTTCAATGTACCAGAAATAACTAACTGACCAGGGTAGTTGTAGTTAGCTGGAACCACTATTTCTTCGATACTTGCACAAATGCTCTCAACGATAGCATCGTCTAAACCCAATACAGCTGCCATTGTAGAAGGAGTTGCATCACATGCAGCCTGCATCAATTCAGCACGTTTGGCGACCAATCGAAGTGCATCTGCGTATTTGATGGCTCTAATAGCCGAAAGAGCAGAAAATTCTCCAAGAGAATGACCTGCTACCATATCGGGTTTGAAGTCACGAGTAATACGAGCTTTGATGACCGAGTAAACGAATACAGCGGGTTGAGTAATTCTTGTTTGTTTCAGCTCTGCCTTTGTTCCTTCAAACATAAGGTCACTCAGCTTATAACCGAGTATGTCATCGGCTATTTCTAAATATTCCATAGAAGTACCAGACAAATCGCAAAGAGTTTTGCCCATACCTACGACCTGCGAGCCTTGCCCTGAAAAGATAAACGCCTTCATTGTAATGTGATAATTTAAGGTTTTCCAGAATTGTAATCTTATTGTTCTCCAAAATATTCTACATAGATGTTTTCCGTTTCAGTCAGTTTTACACAATGCAATTGACAGCCATGCTCTTCAATAAGAAAAGCCAATTCGTGCCATATTGCTTTGGCGAAGTTTTCGGTAGAGGGAATCACACCTTGCAAGAAATCTACATCTAAGTTGAGGTTTCGGTGATCCACTTTTTCGATAACTCGTTCACGTATAATGACACTTAGTGTCTTCACGTTGATAATAAAGCCTGTCTGAGGGTCCGGTCTTCCTTTTACTGTAACATATAAATGATAGTTATGACCGTGCCAATTTTCATTGGAACATTTGCCAAAAACTTCCTCATTTTTTGTTTGATCCCAATTGGGATTATACAGTTTATGTGCGGAATTGAACCGTTCCCTTCTCGTCAAATAAACCATACTATTGATTCTTTGTGCAAAGATAGTAATATTCAGTCCGAAATAATTGCTATGTTGCGTAATAATCACACACACTATTTTAAAAAGCATTAAAATAGGTGGAGGTTCTAAATTAGGAGTTTGTAAAATGTATTAAAGAATGAAAATATTATTGGTTGCTGCTACTTATGGCGAAATTGCTCCCTTGCTGCAATACTTAGGCTTAGCGGAGGAGCCGACACAAGGTCACTCTCAATTTCAATACCGTCATTTTGATATTGAAGTATTGATAACAGGTGCAGGAATGGTTCATACTACTTTTCACCTTAGCCGTGTATTATTTCAAAAAAACTACGATTTGGCAATCAATGTAGGGATTGCAGGTAGCTTTAATAAAAAACTGAATATAGGAGAAATTGTTCGTGTACGTTCTCAAGTTTTTGGAGACTTGGGAGCTGAAGACAAAGATTCCTTTATTCCTATTGCAGAGATGGTTTTTTTTGATGAAAACCAGTTTCCTTATCAAGATGGAAAGTTGTTTAGTGGAGAAGAAAAAGCAATCAGGAAAAGTATTGTGTTATTTCCAATATTGAAAAAAATGACTGGTGTTTCTTCAATAACGGTTAACAGAGTATTGGGTAAAAAAAGTTCCATTGACGAAGCAAAAAAAATATTTAATCCCGATATTGAGAGTATGGAAGGAGGAGCGTTTTTTTATACTTGTCTGATGTCGAAACAAGATTTTGTAGAATTGCGAGCGATTTCTAACTATGTGGAAGTGCGGAATAAGGCAAATTGGAATATTCCGCTGGCGGTCAAAAATCTGAATCAACTATTAATTGAAATGCTTGAATCCTCAGAGAATGGGGCATAGAACTATCTTAAATCAAGAATGTTCACCAATACATAATCATACAAAATAGTAAAAAATATGAATACCCTATCCTTAGGTTTTTCTCCCTGTCCGAATGATACCTTTATTTTTGATGCATTGGTGAATCAAAAAATAGATATGGACGGGATTGACTTCAATTTCCATATTGCAGATGTAGCAGAATTAAACAAAATGGCTTTTGAAGGAAGTCTTGATATTACCAAATTGAGTTACCATGCTTTGGGCTATGTTTTGGATAAGTATGAACTCCTGCATGCAGGTAGTGCTTTGGGAAACAATTGTGGTCCTTTGTTGATTGCAAAAGATGAGATAGATTTAGAAAAAGTGAGTAATCTAAAAATCGCCATTCCTGGTAAGTTTACTACCGCCAATTTTTTGCTAAGTTTAGCTTTTCCGAATGCACAAAACAAAGAGGAAATGTTGTTCTCCGAGATTGAGGAGGCAGTATTGAAGGGTAGGGCAGATGCAGGTTTGATTATTCACGAAAACCGATTTACCTATCAGGAGAAAGGTTTGAAGAAAATAATAGATTTGGGTGAGTATTGGGAAATTCAAACGAAACTGCCCATACCTTTGGGGGGAATTGTGATTAGGCGAGGATTGCCTACTGATGTTAAGAAAAAAATCAATAGCTTGGTGAAACAAAGTGTCGAAAGAGCCTTGAATAATCCAAGTGATACACTTTCTTATGTCGGTCAATATGCGCAGGAAATGAATCCTGATGTGATGATGCAACACATTGAACTATATGTCAATAAATACAGCGTAGATTTGGGGGAAAGAGGGCGAAAAGCCATTAC
>JBGCDY010000153.1:0-18155 GCA_045105835.1 Chitinophagales bacterium | reverse complement strand
GGCTACTATGACCTCTGCTGACTTCTGTAAACGCCACCTTGCTTGTTACCAAGCGGTGTTTGCTCTTCGGCTGATGCCTTGCCTCCGTCTTTACATTTACAGACCTCCCTCGGTAAGGTAAATATCCTTCGGTCAATCCCTGCTGAATCTACTGTATAGGTACTCACTGCTTTTGCAACGTTTTGGGTGTCAGTATGCGTGGCTACCTTACCCGACCTATACAGCCTCTGTATTCAGTTCCTGTTCGTCAGTACCAACCTTTGCAGTCCTGCTTAATCAGTGCATCCCTCACGAGAAACCACCTCCGAGTTCTCGGAGCAGGCTTTGCAGCTTGCTAACAGTTCGAGTCGTCACACCCGCCTGTAAGAGACTTTCACTCTCTGGACATTTTGCTTTCACTTCACAAAATCAAACGATTAATGGGCTATAAGCCATGTTTTCGTTATATTTACCATTCGAGGCACACACATTGCATACCCGTTCTCTGCAAGCAAAAGAAAAAAAATGAAGTACTATCAAGCAGGATATTATCTAATAAAAATCAATAAAGCTGATTACGGTTCGGTAAAGAATCGAGAGTTAATAACGGTTTCTGATTGTATTAATGATAGTTACTTTGATAGTTGGTCATTTAGTTGGGCAATTGAGGGGAAAGAAAAATCGAAAATTGCCAAAGAAGTTGGTTTATCTGAAGAAAGAATTATGCATCTCCAAAAATGGGTAGATGATAAATTAGAATTGAATAAAATCGGGTGGCAGAATATTTTTTATTCACTTAAAGAAATAAATGAATATAAAAATAAATTCTTCAAGAATAGAAATGATTTAGTAATACTCGGATTATCATTTTCAGAAACAGAAATTGACGACTTGATTGAAGAATTTAAACCGCAAACAGAGAAAGATGGCGAAATAGGAATTAGATACGCTTTAAAACATCGAAATCCAGAAAACCAAAAAGGAAAATTCATAGGATATGATATTGTTGGAATTAAAATGGGAGGAACATTTCATACAATACATTGCCATGATTTACAGCAAGAATTGGCAAATAAATTTGAAATAGATTTCTACGAAAATGGTTTGGTAAAATCTTGTGAAGATTGGAAGAAAATAACAGATTATTGCAATGATGAATCAAATGGTCTTGAGCCAGTTCCTTGGTTCTATTGCAAAGTGAAAATTTATGAATAAAAAAGCCAGCAGAGAACAATGTATATAGCCACAGAAAATATCACAAAAAAGCTGTAATATACTGAAAAAAGTATATTTTTGGGAATGAAAGCAAAAGAAGTTTTAAAAACCCTTCGGGTCACTCGAAACACCCTTCACACCTATGTCAAACAAGGTAAAATTCGAACGGTAAAATATCCTAATGGACGTTACGAATACAACCAAGAAGATGTTTGGAAAATAGCAGGTATTGAGCGTAACCACCTCAATATCATCTATGCCAGAGTTTCCACTCGAAAACAAAAAAATGACCTCCTTCGACAAATTGATACCATTGAATCTTACTGTTTAGCCAAAGGTTATACAATAGATAAAACTTTTCGAGACATTGCCAGTGGTATTAATTTTGAAAAACGAAAGCAATTCTTTGAATTATTGGATTTGGTTTTAGATTATCAAGTAGCTCGGGTTTTTGTGAGCTACAAAGACCGATTGAATCGAGTGGGTTTTTCATTGTTCAAACATTTGTTTGAACGTCATGGTTGCGAAATTGTGGTGATGAATGGAGGAGGCAGTGAAAAGCTGGACAATGATGAAATATTTGAAGAAATCATCTCTCTCATACATTGTTTTTCGATGAAACATTATTCACAAAGAAGAGTCAAAAAACTAAAAAAAACATTGTCGATTGAAGAGGATAAGGAAAAACAAGAGTAGTTTATACTGTATGTTGCTTTTATCTTTTTTGTCAAAATAAAAGTACAATAATGCTTGTTTCTTTGCCCCTAAAGCCCTATATTTGTAGCAGATGTTCGGCAAAAAACAACATAAAACTTCTTCCAAAATTCAAGCTTACAAATCAAGGCTTAAAGGACTTTCTAAGCTCCAATACTTGTTCTTCAAAAAACAAGCTCGTATTAGCAAAGATTTATACAACCAAGCCCTCTACACCTTCAAAGAAACCAAAAAACACAAGGGCGAATGGCTCTCCTATCCCCAAATGGATAGAGTCATGAAAACCTGCCAAAACTTGGAAGGAAATATCAATTATCGCCTGATGATGGGGGCAGGAGTGGCTCAACAATCCCTTATCAAGTTATTTGATAATATCAAGGCATCTGTTCAAGCTAAAAAAGACTATCGAATCAATCCTTCAAAATACAAATCTGTTCCTCAATTTCCCCACTACTTAGCCAAAAAAGGTTATTTCTCCCTTATCTTCACCCGTTCCACTTTCCGATTGAAAGGCGATGAATGGTGTTTGTATCACAAAAGAAAATTGGTGTTGAAACAAGCTATTCCCAAGTATATTTTGGGAAAACGCATTCAACAGATACAACTCATTTATCGCTACTCACATTTCGAGGTGGTGTATATGTATGAAGATAATACGGAGTATGAACAAGTGCCTAAGAACAACAATTACATGGGCATTGATTTAGGCATCAATGATTTGTGTACTTGTGTGACCAATGGAATCATCCCTCCTTTTGCGGTTAATGGCAGAGGCTTGAAGTCCAAAAACCAGTTTTGGAACAAACGAAAAGCTCATCTTCAACATCGTTTGGATTTGGAACAAAATAGTTATGAAAAACGAGCGAAAGCCGAAGGGAAGAAATACCACAAACAAAAGTGGTCGAAGCGATTGGAAAGGCTTACTCAAAAACGAAATCGGCAGATAGAGGATGTTTTGCATAAGACGACTCACTTGATTGAACAAGTATGTTTGAGCGAGCAAATATCCAAAGTGGTGATAGGCAATGTGCAGACTTCGATGAATGAACTCTCTAAAATGGGTAGTCGGTTCAATCAGAAGTTTCGACAGATTCCATTGGGTAAGTTTGTGAAGAAGTTGCGCTACAAGTTGGAGCGTCATGGAATTGAGGTGATAGAACGAGAGGAGAGTTACACAAGTCGAGCCAGTTTTTGGGATGGAGACTGGATGCCTACTTACGGAAAGATAAGTGAGCAAGAAAAGAAAAAGTTGAAGTTTTCGGGAGTGCGAAGAGGAGGAAAATACCAATTGAAGAGCCTGTTTGGAGGAAGGGAAGAGTACATTCATGCAGATGTGAACGGAGGCTACAATATCTTGCGAAAAGAATTTCCTGATTTTTCAGCATCAGATATTCCCAAAGAAATGATATGGTATCATCCGAAAACAGTAGTGTTTTATGGAGGAAGATTAATGACAAGGCAGGAGAAAAAGAGAGTATTACACCCATAAATCTTCCCGATTATTGGGATAAAAGCGGACTGGAAACAAGGTCTGGAGGCTTGATTGCAGCCTTATACAAATAATGGTACAAAACCGTTGTTTTGGTATTAAATTGTAATCTGAGACCGTTGAATTATTGAAGGACAAGGAAACTATTAAATTTCTGAATGATTGTTTTATCAAAAAATGAATATTAACACTAACCAAAGCATAAATGGCGTTGAACAGAAATTCAAGTGCAAACTCACAAAACAAATTTGCACTTGAATTTTATCTCCTACAAAAACCCAACATCATCTCTTCTGATGTGAATCACTTTCCTTTCTTCCTTAGGACCATTCTCCAACTTCAATACACCACGAGGACAAACCGCCGCACAAATCCCACAGCCCACACAAGAAGAACGGACAATGTTTTGTCCCTTTTGAGCGTAAGCCCTTACATCAATTCCCATCTCGCAATAGGTTGAGCAGTTTCCACATGAAATACACTGACCGCTATGCGTAGTGATTCTAAAACGAGAGAAAAACCGCTGTTGCAATCCCAAAATTGCCGCCATCGGACAGCCAAAACGACACCACACTCGGCTTCCCATCAATGGATAAAAACCAACGCCCACAACTCCACTAAAGGCTGCGCCAATAAAGAATCCATACCAAGAACGCAGTTTGTAGCTGTCAATAAAAAATACATTGGAGCTACCAGAAATGAAGGCATAAAGGGTCAGTCCTGCAATGGAAACCAAAACTCCAGTGATGATGCTTTTGGTTGTTTTGTCCAATTCTCGTGCAGTTTCCTTGTTTACCCAAGTAAACACCGCCAAACCCAACAATATGGCTACAATAATCCCTATCGCTATTTCTTTGGTCACAAAATACCCATCAGGGCTTTGATGGAAAAAACTGTACAATACCGCAATCGTCATCACCGTCACAAACACCAAAACAGCGTGAATCATCCACCGTTCGACTTTCCAAGCCTTCAATGACTTATCCGAAAGATGACGGTAAGAATCCCCAGCAGTTTCTGCCAATCCACCACAACCACATACCCACGAACAATACCAACGTTTGCCATAGAAATAGGTCAAAACAGGCGAAATAATGAATACCATAGCCAAACCAAACAACAACATAAACAAGCCCATACCACCATGCTCCAAAAATCCTTTGATATTCCAATCATCAAAAAAGTAGTAGTTCAAAGGCCACATATTTTTGAAGTCGTAGTAAGGGTAATTCAAGGATTGCAGTAATTCGGGCAGCAAAAAAGCAAAACCCAATTGGAAAAACATCACCGAAATGGTACGTACCACCTGGTATTTGTTGTGGCGGTATTTCAATATAAATTTGAAGCCCATCACCAAAATAGCTACCGTATAAAGCGTTCCATACAAAAACCACTCACTTGCAGGTTTTCCCTTCAAAAACATACTCAAAGGGTCAAACATTCTGACCAACCCCGAGTTTCCTGCCCCATCTTTTCCCAGTCCCAAATATTCTGGATACCAGTACAAGAGGACATACAAACCTGTGATAATGATTCCAAATATCCACGCACTTGCCCCCTTGCTGGTCATTTGCCCAAACATGACCCCATTGTTTTTGATACCTGCTGGACGACCTTTGTATTGTTGAATACTAAAAACGACTCCACCTAAAGTGAGACAAGTCATTGAAGCCAAAAGAAAAGGAGTAGGATTGGCATCAGCCGCTCCAAAAGCAGCGACCAACATCAGCAATAAGCCAATGCCTACGACTGCCAAACTAAGTTTTTGAATCAGGTTTTGTTGGTGCGAAGCATCCGACGTAATCGCCATGCTGATGTCGCCCTTTGTTTTATAAAAATCTGGATTGAAATTGAATTCGGACATTGTGTTTGTTGTGTGTTAGTAACGGTAAAAAAATAACCTGAACGATTTTTTAGCTAACATACCCCACCCCCTTTCAAAAGGGGAATTAAGATGTTCATTTATTTTTTTCTTATTACTTAGTGTTGATAATTGTTTTTGGGTTGATAATCATTTTGGGGTTTAACCAAAACAAAAAATCTCTCCACCTCTCTGTCTCTCCGTTCTAATTAAAAAATCTCTGTGTCACCGTGCCTCTGTGTTCAATTTTGCACCAGCACTTTTCGTTTGAAAATCATGTTCCACAAGCTTTTTTTGCTTTTTACTACAATCGGATTTTGGGGGTGCTGTTGGTTATAGACTTCAATGATTCCATCCTCATGTCTATCATACATTTCGGGGTCAAAATTTGCAGCCCTCAAATGTTCGAGAACATATCGGAGGTCACGCCCTTCATTGAGCCACTCTTCACACACATCATGCCTGAAACGCACACCTAATAAATTGAAGCCAAGAACCTTTTTGCTCTCTTCCTCATAGACGATTTTGATGCATTTTTCACCATCCGAATGCTCCCAATACAACTGTGATTCCCCCTCTCGTAAGGTGTTTAACACCGTCCCATAGGTTTGATACTCAATGTCCATAAACTTTGCAGAATTGAACCAAGTACGGGGTTGATACAGTGTTTTTTCCTTACAAATCGTGTGCGCCACCGTTTTGCCGTGCATTCGACCAATATACCAAACTGCCTCAATTGGGCGACGACCTGCAGGTGGATTCCGCAATTGAGCACAATCTCCAATCGCATATACATCAGGCAGATTGGTTTGAAGGTATTCATCCACCAAAATCCCCTTTTGGGTTTCGATACCACTCTCCTTCAAAAATCCAATATTGGGATGTACGCCAACGGTCAGCCCCACAAATTGACAAGGAATTTCTTTGCCGTTTTTGGTGGTGATGGCACGCACATTCCCCTTTTCGTCTGCCAAAATTTCGTCGAGTTCCGTACTCAATTGCAGGTCAACATGATGTTTGCGGATATGTCGGTTGATCATTTCAGATTCTTCGGAAGGAAATACTGCATTCCAAAAACTCTTTTCACGCACCAAAAACGAAACGGGAATGCGCCGAGATTGCAGCATTTCGACCATTTCGATGCCAATCAAGCCGCCGCCTACAATGACTGCATGTTGGATGTTATTGGTGTTTTTCTCCATTTTCACCAAATCCTGCATATTGTACAAACCTTGCACCTGCGGCAAATCTTGTCCCTTCCAACCAAATTTATTGGAGGCAGAACCCGTAGCCAATATCAGTTTGTCATAAGAAACTGCTGTTCCATTTTGAAGGAGAACCTCTTTGCTACCCGTATCCACTTTGGTCACATACTCCTGCAATAAGTCAATGCGGTTTTTTTTCCAAAACCAATCTTCATAAGGTTTGGTGTTTTCGTAAGTCATATGTCCCATGTAGATGTACATGAGGGCTGTGCGAGAGAAGAAATGTTTGGTTTCGGCAGAGATGACCGTAATCTTGTGGTCACTCAATTTTCGGACATAGCGGGCTGCAGTAATGCCACTGATTCCATTTCCAATGATAACTATGTGCATAGGCTGACATTTTTTATTGAAGGAGTCCTCAATTTATATAAAAAATTGAAAATAAAAGAATAGAGGTGTATGCTTTTGGGATATGTGTCTGAATTCTGCTTAAACAAACTGGGCCTCATTTACTTCAAATATTTCTGCGAATGTAGAAGGAAATCGTTAAACTGTTTGTCTTTTTATTGACAGAGGGGAATAGATGTGGTATTGTGATGGTTTTTAATATATGTAGTTTACTGTCAGTACATTGTAAATATTGATGGTGTAGTCAAGTTTTTTGAGGAAATCAGTCGGTTTTTTGCTACATTGCAGGTTAATACACCAAGTATTTGTTTTTTCAAGAAACAGATAAATGTAATCTTTTTTAGATGTGCCGTCTTTAATTCATTACATAAGTTCTTGAAAACGAGTGCTAACAGATACACAAATCCAACCAAATCATGAAATTATCATTGAATATTTATTTAATGTGTCTGCTTGCAGTATGCTTATCCCTAAACAGCATATCCATTCAAGCACAAATGGTGGGGCAAAAAGCTCCCACCCTAATCCTTCCTGATATAAACGGAGCAGATTCTGATCTTGCTGATTTAAAAGGCAATTACGTTTATCTTCATTTTTGGGCTTCGTGGTGCCCCAATTCATTGGCGCAACTTCCTACTCTTACCCAAATTCACAATGAATACAAAGACCAAGACTTCAAAATCTACAGTGTGTCTTTGGATGGCAATCGTGATGCTTGGTTGAATGCCATTCAGAACTACCAACTTACCTGGCCTCAACACCAATGTGATTTTAGTGGTCCTTTCTCCCAAAGATTGAGTCAATACAATTTCATAGGTACACCTTTTGGTTATCTGATTTCTCCTGACGGAACGATTTTGGAGGTAGATCCAGATCTAAATAGCTACCAAAAATGGTTCAAAATGGAAGCTTCCTCAGGCGACTACTATACCATCAATTTGGGTTCATTTTCCAATTTGGAGCATGTGGATTTTGACTACATTGAAGAATTGGACAAGGTAGAAACGGGCTTGAACAATGACAATTCCTATTATGTCCATTTAGGCAAGTATACAAGTAGAGCTGGCGCAGAGCAAGTATTGATGCAAGCACTTACAAGAGGATATTACGAGGCAACCATTATTACAGATACCTATGATGGTGACATGGGATTAAACTACGTACCTCATTCTGTAAGAAGTATAGAAGAGTCCCAACCTACTTATTATACCAATACAATTCCTGAACAAAACACGAATACCACACCAAACACGTTTTCGTCTAATTCAGGTACTTACAATGCGCCTTATAGCCCATTGCCTCCCCAGAATAATGCTACTCCCAATACACTCTACAATAATCCCAATACCTACACTCCTTACAATCCTTTGCCTCCTGTAAACCGTACCAATCCTGCACCTCAGCAGACCAATCCTTCTACAGCTCCTGTTTATCAAGAACCCTTCTTCCAAAAAGGACAAGAACAGCAGCCAAAGCTTCAATCAAAGCCTTTTTTCACACCACCAACAGGTGATATTGTCAAAAAGGAAAGTCAAGATGAAGCATATTCTTTACCTGGTTATGCGGAATATCCCGAAACTACCAAAAAGGAAAAGGCTACTCAATCTGTCACCTATGAGGATTCTCCAAAAGAGAAAACATTCAAAGACGAAAAAGATTTGTTCAGTGGACAAAACCCATACATCGAATTCAGCCACGAAAACGGCAATAAAACATTTGATTTTCAGAACAAATGGAATAAGACAGACGGAGGCTTAGAGCCACTTCCCGCTCCTGAGACTCCAGTTGATTTGACTACTCCAGACAATGATACAAGTACTGAAGGAGACTTCTCAAACTATAGCTTTGATGACTATGCAAACAATCATCCTTTGGACAACTTATACATTCCAGAAAGCAAAGCAATCACTGTCCATAAAGAAGGAAAGTATGAACGTAAACTCCGAATCAAAAAACAGAAAGCAAAACGCAAACAGGAGAAACTAAAGAGAGAAATGGAAGCAACCAAAAAAATGATCGAAGAAATAGACGAAAGCATTATGATCAGCCGTAAATATCCAGAAAATTAAAAAATGAGGTTGATTTGTTCACCATTTCTTTAAGCAGGATTTTCTATTTCAATCCCAATTCATTTTTTAACAATAAAACCAGCTTATTTTTAGTTTTAAATATTGGTTAAATCCCATTACATTGTTTGATAAAATTTAAGCAATTCAAAAGGCTTTTTGGGTTTTCCCCAAAAAGCCTTTACTTTTGAAGGGAGAAACCCAACCCACTCACCCAATTTAGAAGCAATTTTATCAATGACCAATCAATTCTCATCATTTCCAGCACAATTTAGGTGCAAGTTTCGATTGAAGCACTTGAAAAAATGAGCTATTTTGGTTATATTCAGAGATTACATTTAAAACTTGGAATTCGTGAAAGAACTATTGCAAACATTTGGATATACACTTGCCATTGGCATAGTAGTTTTCTTTGGGGTGATGATTATTAGCCGAAGTAGTACGGGTTTTATGGATAGATGGAAAAGTGACCCCGATCGCATCAAACAACTGGAGAGAGAAGCTGATGCGCTTATAGATAAAATGGACAACAGCGTAAACAAGACAAAACGATTCGTAGATAGGGTAAAGGGAACAGAAACTCCCAGAACAACAACTCCAACTCCCAGACCTACTACTCCAAGCCCAAGTCCTGTAGAAGAAGACACAGAGGAAGAACACTACCAAAACACCGTTGAGGATACTCCAGAAGTCATTGAAGAACCTCCAACAGACGAAGTATTGGTAGTAGACAAACCTGAAGAATATGTAAACAATACACCTCCTCCTCAAAATACCCGTTCCGCAGCAGTTGAAGACGATGACAAAACCTACCAGATACAACTGGGAGTAGTCTCCAAAAAGAATGCAAAAATTTCCAATTTTAAGATTGTAAGTGGTTTGGGTGAAGTCTATGAAGAATCCATCAACAACAAAACAAGCCGAATCCTACTCGGTGATTTTGATGGAAAACGAGCAGCAAGATTGGTTTTAGATGAAGTCAAATACAGAGGGCTAAAAGATGCCTTCTTAGTAGAAATCAAGCCCTCCTACCCTGCCACATCCTTCACTGCTGACACTACAGAACCTATTCCCACTTCAAATGTTAACGACATTGGAAACTACGTCGTCCGTTTGGGTGTCTTTTCCGAACCTCCAACGTCAAAACTGACAAGATTGAGCGAAATCGGTAAAATATACCTTCAAGCTCATGCCACAAACCCAAATCTAAATGTTGTTTCCTTGGGTGTTTTCACTTCCAGATCAGAAGCAGAAAACGCTTTGGCAGCCGCAAAAAAACAAAGTTTCAACGATGCCTTTATTGCCACTGCTGACAATCAATTGGTAGATGCAAATGCAGGGCAAGGTTTTTATTATTTACCAGACGAAGAAAAAAAAGCAAAACCATCAAATGCCTGTGTTGAACAATACATCATTCAATTAAGTGCTGCAAAAAGACCCAATTTGGGCGATTTCAAAGCATTACTCAACATGGGTAATTTGTTTACAGAGTACGATCCACACAAAGACGTGAGCAAAGTTTTTGTAGGACCATTTGAAGAGAAAGCCACTGCAAATAAAGCATTGCAGACCGTAAAAGCAAAAGGTTTCAATCAAGCCTTTGTAGTAGACCGAACCAAATATTAGGCATTTTCAAGTTAATAAATAGTCGATTTTGCGGAAATATTTTTTTATTAGACGAGGCAAAAAACATAGACATAGCAAAGCTATGGCGAGGCTTTTTAACGAAGTATAATGAAAAAAGATACACGCATAAATGACGGATTTATTATTTAAAATTGCCTTAAACCACTCACGAAATTACACGGACTGAAATCATCACCTAAAAATTTTAAAGGATATGCGAAAGTTAGTTACCACCCTATTTGTTGTACTATCACTAACCATTTTTCCATTTTATTCTACTTCTTATTCACCAGCACCCTCCATCGGTGAAATGGCTCCTGAAGTCGAATTGCCTGATATGAATGGCAAAAACCTAAAACTCTCTCAGTTAAGAGGCAATATGGTACTGGTCAGTTTTTGGTCAACCTGGTGTGCAGCCTGCAATGCCATCAAAAACCCAGAATACCGCCGCTTGTACAATAAATACAAAGACTACACCTTTGACAATGCAGATGGATTCACTATTTACAGTGTAGCATTCGATAGCGATAAGAGCAAATGGCAACGCAGAATTGAAGAGCAGCAGTTGGATTGGCCTACTCATGTAATTGACCAAGATTCTTATTACTCCTACTATTGGTTCATTTACAACATCAAAAGTATTCCATCTTCTTTCTTATTGGACGAAACAGGTAAGGTAATCGGTGCAAACATGACCTACTCTCAGCTTGATACAGAGCTCAACAAACGCAGACGAGCCAGAAAAGTCAAAAACGTCTTGGTAGGAGGTGATTCCAGAGAACTAAAAGACAGAAGAAACCCCCATACCGTCAATCCAAGACCAACGACTCAACCGACATCACAGCCAACAATTCAAACAGAAGTCTATAAAATCCAAATTGGAGTTTTCAAAAACCCCAACCTAAACAAGTTCAACAAACTAAGTGACTTAGGTGCATTAGAAACAGAACCAGTCTCCAAGCTACAACGGGTTTTATTGGGTTCATTTACCAAATCACAATCCAAAACAGCATTAAAACAGGTAAAGTCAAGAGGCTACCGAGATGCATTTTTGGTAAAACGACAAGGCACCGCACAAGTTGATCCAGGCAATGTGATTGTAGATGTGATAGACCCACAAAAACCGCCACAAAATACCCAACCAGAAGTCATACCAACGACTCCTGTATCTGGCAACAATGACGACTTCAATTCTACTTACCTCGAAAAAGTCTATAAAATCCAACTGGGTGTTTTCAGTAAGGTAATAGACAGCAAATTCAAAAACGTAAAACCTTATGGCAAAATTGATGTAGAATCTACCAAAAGTGGCTTGAAAAAAGTATTACTCGGTAGCTTCAAAACAGCAGCCGAAGCCAGTGGATCGCTCAAACAAATTCGAGCCAAAGGCTTCAAAGATGCTTTCTTGGTCAAACGAGAAGAAGTCATGACCATCACCGCAGCGGCAAATGTTACCCGCTACAAACCTACTTGGGAACGTGATATGTCCGAAACAGGAGAAGAAGACACCACCTCTTACCTCGCACTCATGAAGCTCGAATACCCTGCACTTCAGGGGTCAATGGTGGGTGAAATCGCTCCCGAAATCTTGTTGAGAAACAGAGAAGGGGCTGCATTGCCATTATCTGCACTGCAAAACAAATATACGCTGGTACATTTCTGGGGAAGTTGGAGTGGACCATCTCGCCAAAACCACACCGACCTCAAGAAAATCTACAAAGATTTCAACAGCGAAAACTTTGAGATTTACAGTGTTGGATTCGACGAAAAAGAGGACAAATGGAAACAGGTCATCAAAGAAGATGGCATCCAAAATTGGAAAGTGCATGTAGTAGAACCAGAAGGTACAAAATCTGATTTGTTGAACATGTACAAAGTAAAATACCTTCCTGCCTTGTTCTTGATTGACGAAGAAGGAACAGTAATAGGCGAAAATCTCAGCTATGAGCAACTACGCCAAATTCTTCAAGAAAAATTGGATTAATCAACATCTGATCAAATCCTAAAAAACACCAAAAGTGTTGTTGTGAAAACCAATTCACAACAACACTTTTTTTTATGGGTTTTCAATTCAAAAACTTCATTCTTCCTCAATCAAACCATTTACATTTTGAAACTCCCCCTCCATTTCTATACCCGTCCTGACGTTGTTCAAATCAGCAAAGAACTACTCGGAAAAACCCTTTACACTTCCTTCAATGGAGTCACCACCGCAGGCATCATCACCGAAACAGAAGCCTATTGTGGTGCAACAGACAAAGCCTGTCACGCCTACCCCAACAAAAGAACCAAGCGAACCGAAACCATGTTTGCACAAGGAGGCATCAACTACACCTACCTCTGCTATGGAATCCACCACCTTTTCAACGTGGTCACCAATCAAAAAGACAAAGCCGATGCCGTCCTCATACGAGCCATCGAACCCACCATTGGCATAGACACCATGCTCCAAAGACGCAACATGACCAAACTCCAAACCCGAATCACCGCAGGACCAGGCTGCCTAAGCCAAGCTATGGGAATCAAAGTCCAATACAATGGCGAAAGTCTGAACGGAAATATTATTTGGATTGAAGAGGAAGGCAAACAAATTGTAGAAAATCAAATCGTCAAAACCACACGCATTGGAGTAGATTATGCAGGCGAAGATGCAAAATTGCCTTGGCGATTTTACATTGAAGGGAATAAATGGGTGAGTAAGAAGTAATGATTCCTCACAGAAAACTTTTTATCTTTGAAAATAGTTGACAAAAAAACAATGATATGATTACTTCTCTTAACCAACTGGATTTCAACAAACATTATACTTACGCCGATTACATTCTTTGGCAGTTCAAAGAAAGAGTAGAGCTACTCAAAGGTCGCTTACTGCCTATGGCTGCCCCAAACGTAAAGCACCAACGAATTTCAAGCTATTTGCATATCAAAATTGGCAGCTACTTACTACAAAAAAAATGTGATATTTTTGCAGCACCTTTTGATGTTCGCCTTCCTCTTCCTAAAAGTAAAATCAAAGGAAACAAGATAGATACTGTTGTTCAACCAGATTTGTGTGTGATTTGTGATGAAGACAAATTAGACAAACAGGGCTGTCTTGGTGCTCCTGATTTGGTGGTTGAAATTCTTTCACCAGGCAATTCGAAGAAAGAAATGAAGTACAAATTTGAATTGTACCAAGAAGCAGGAGTTTTAGAATACTGGGTTATTGACCCCGAACACAATGCAGTTTTTGCCTACCATTTAGATACTGCTACTCATAAATTTGTGGCAGAAATTCCACCATTGACAGATGAAGATGTACTGAAATCAAAAGTTTTTGAAGGTTTAGAAATTCACCTTAAACAAGTGTTTCCCAAAGAAAAATAAAACCTTTTCAAACCATCATCACAAAAAAAC
This sequence comes from Chitinophagales bacterium, assembly GCA_045105835.1. Taxonomy (GTDB): domain Bacteria; phylum Bacteroidota; class Bacteroidia; order Chitinophagales; family UBA2359; genus JAUHXA01. Next base: position 4,196 of record JBGCDY010000153.1, on the reverse strand, counting down.
CTTCTCCTCTTTCGGCAAAAAAGACGCAGCATCAGCCGCCTTCAAATCAACCTTATACGCCTCTGGACAAGTCGTTTCGTCCAACAAACTACCTTTTGAAACATACGGATAAATATCATCCAAACGACTGATACTGTTTAGACTGCCTCTGCGATAAATATGCGTTCGATTGATTCGGCTTGGATTCTCAAAACCCGTTGCAGCCAACAATTCCACAAACCCTTTGATGGTTTCTTTTTGATAGTTTGCCACCCTCTGTTTCTTATCACTCACCACCAAACCTTTCACCAATTCAGGGTCATGTGTAGCCACACCCGTAGGACAATTGTTCTTATTGCATTCCAAAGCCTGAATACATCCCAAAGCCATCATCATCGCCCTTGCGCTATAACAGGCATCAGCTCCCAAAGCCAAAGCCCTAAAAATGTGGAATCCAGTCACAATTTTTCCAGAACCAAATAATTTGATGTCTTTCTTCAAATCAAACCCTACCAAGGCATTGTAAGCAAAAGCCAATCCTTCTTTGAAGGGCATCCCAACCGAATTGGAAAACTCAATAGGCGCAGCTCCTGTTCCTCCTTCTCCCCCATCAATCGTGATAAAATCGGGTTTGATTCCCGTCTCCACCATTGCTTTGCAGATGGCTAAAAATTCACTTTTATGTCCCACACATAATTTAAAACCAATCGGTTTGCCTCCTGACAAGTCTCGCATTTGCTGAACGAACTTCAATAATCCAACTGGTGTATTGAAGGCCTTGTGATAAGGTGGTGAAAGTACATCGGTATGAGGCTCAATACTGCGAATCTTCGCAATTTCGGGTGTATTCTTTTTTGCAGGTAAAATCCCCCCATGCCCAGGTTTTGCCCCTTGTGAGAGCTTCAATTCAATCATTTTAACATTGTCCGCCTTCGTCCGCTCTGCAAACAGTTCTGGCGAAAAACCACCATCTTTTGCACGACAGCCAAAATAGCCCGTTCCTACTTGATAAATCAAATCCCCTCCAAACTTATCGTGGTAAGGACTGATTCCACCCTCTCCCGTATTGTGTGCAAAATGACCTATTTTTGCTCCCCCGTTCAAGGATTCAATTGCTGCACTACTCAAAGAACCAAAACTCATTGCAGACACATTCAAAATACTGGCACTGTACGGTTGTTTACAATCAGGTCCACCAACTTTCACACGTGGATTGTGGTCAATCTCATCGGGATTCAGGGCTGCAATGGAGTGATTCATCCACTCATAGCCCTCTTCATACAAGTCCAATTGAGTTCCAAAAGGGGAAGTATCCAGTTCTTTTTTGGCGCGTTGATAAACCACCGAACGAAAGATTCGGCTAAAAGGACGACCACTAATATCGGACTCAATAAAGTATTGATACAATTTTGGACGCAAGGCTTCCATCCAATAACGACCTCGCCCCAAAATGGGAAAATTTCGCATGATGGCATGTTTCGCCTGAAACATATCGTAAAACCCCAATAATAAAATAGGTACAAGTACCGCCATTAGCCACCAAAAAGAAGGCAAAAAATAAGCGATTCCGCTCACTAACAATAGGGAGACAATAGCAAAAACAACAAAATCATTTCTCATATTTCCGACTTTACTTGACTTGTAAAAAGAATGTAAAAAAGTAGAGTTGATAGAATTTGGTCTAAAAATAACTATTTCACATCGCATATCCTATCTTTGCAGCTTTCAAAAAAGATTGTGTCTTTAAAAAAAGACATTTTTTGAACCCTAAGCCGTCAAAGAGTGTCTAATCAGAAATATACTACGCTAAAGATATGAAGAGCCTACTATTAATTATTACGTTTTCGGTGGGTCAGTTCCTTTTATTGGGTCAGAACAATAAGGAGCAAGCCCATGAATATGGACGTGAAGCAATTCGCTTGATGGATGAGGAGAAGGACTACCAAGAAGCCATCAAACTCCTGCGAAAGGCACAATCCTTAGACGAAAACAACATCCTCTACAGTTACGAAATAGCCTATGCTTATTTCGCTCAAAAACGGTACAAAACCGCCATTGGTTTCCTCCAAAAATTACAGAAAAAAGACAACTTCAATGAGCGATTTTACCGCTTATTGGGAGCCTGCTATGATTTAAGTGGAAACATCAAAAAGGCAGAAAAAACCTACCTCAAAGGAATCGAAAAGCATCCATTTGGAGGCGAACTCTATACCGAAATGGGCGGACTTCAATACCGCTCGGGCAATATTGACCATGCTGTAAATTACTGGGAAATGGGGATTCGACGAGATCCTACTTTTGCGAGTAATTATTACTGGACAGCAAAAATGTATATGCATTCTTCGGAGCAAATCTGGGGCATATTTTATGGTGAGTTGTTCATGAATTTGGAGCGCAATAGCAAACGCACTGCCGAAATCGGAAAAATGCTTTTGGATACCCAACTAAGTGGTTTTCACAAAGAAAGTGATTTTTCGGGGTGGTTCAGTTTGAGCGAACGTGCCAGAACTTACCGATTATTGGGCTTTGAAGAAAAAGACCAACTCCCTTTTCAAGTAGCTTACAATGATGCCTTTGAAAAGGTATTCACCAAGTGGATGGAAGCCGACAGCACTTCAAAGGAAGTAACTGGAATCCAAGAAATCACCCAACTAAAATCACAATTCACCAAACACTGGTTCAAATACGAACGCTATGCACCCTATCCAAATATTCTACTGGATTGGCATCAAACCATCATCAAGGAGGGGCACTTTGAAGCCTATCACTATTGGTTGTTGATGAATGGAGACATTCCAGCCTTTGAAGCATGGATAGAAACACACAAATCAGAGTTTGGTGCATTTATGACTTGGTTCAAAAAGAATCCCTTGAGACTCCACCAACACAAAAAATTCCACCGATTGCAGTACATTGAAGGAAATCAGCCTTTGAAGGATTTTTAATTACGAAGACATAAATACCGTGTAAAGAAAGTTTGTTTAATTTTTTTTTCAAAACTGGTGTTACATCCCCCTTACCCCCTTCAAAGGGGGAATTCACTAATAATGAGGAAACTCCCCCTTTGAAGGGGGACTTAAGGGGGATGTAAATGTTTGATTGGGGGCATAGATAAATTTAAAGAAAACTTAATTTACAGTGTAATAAAATTTGTGTTTCTTAAAAAATCTTTGACATTTTGTGGAATAAACAAAGACTTCGGTAGTTTATCTGTTTAAAATCACAATGCTATTTCGCCAATAATTATTCTTTGTAAAATCAAACTACCAGAGTCTCATTTTACATTTTTTAAAAAAAAACAATTCTTTTCACTGCAAAATAATGGCATACATTTTTCTGTAATTTGAAGAGTGTTTGTGAACAATTCAGCCCTTCAATGATTTCACTTATTGTTATTCTTTCAATTTCATTTTAACCTTCATTTCTACGATATGGCATATCTTTCTGCTTTTGAACGCCCTTCATTGCTCAAAAAACTTTCTTCCGAACACTATGATTTGGTCATCATTGGAGGAGGAATTACAGGAGTCGGTATCGCATTGGATGCAGCTTCAAGGGGTTTGAAAACGGCATTGGTCGAAAAATACGATTTCGCATCAGGTACAAGCAGTCGCTCTACAAAATTGGTACATGGTGGTTTGCGTTACTTAAAACAGTTTGAAGTAGCATTGGTGCGTGAAGTAGGCAGAGAACGAGCGATTGTCCACGAATTGGCTCCCCATTTGGTCATTCCCGAAAAAATGTTGTTGCCCATCGTAGAAGGTGGCACTTTCGGAAAGTTTTTAACTTCTATTGGGTTAATGGTTTACGACGTACTGGCAGGCGTGGAAAAACCCGACCAAAGGGAAATGCTCTCCAAAGAAGAAACCCTCGAACATGAACCGCTTTTGGAACATGCGCCACTAAAAGGAGGTGGATTTTATGCCGAATACCGCACAGATGATGCCCGATTGACCATTGAAGTCATGAAGACCGCTGCAAAATTTGGAGCAGACAGCATCAATTATGCCGAAGCGGTTGATTTTGAATACGACGAAAAAGGAATGGTTTGTGGGATTTGCTGCAAAGACATGCTTCTCAATGAGGAATTCAGCATTCAAGCAGATTGTGTGGTGAGTGCCGCAGGACCTTGGGTCGATGACCTTCGCCAAAAGAACCACTCGATGAACGAAAAACACTTATTCCTCACCAAAGGTGTGCACATCGTCGTTCCTCAC
>JBGCDY010000152.1:0-6212 GCA_045105835.1 Chitinophagales bacterium | reverse complement strand
TGTGTAATAAGCCAAGAGGTAGTAAGCTATAAAGGACAAGACCAATAAAGCGCCTATCAATAAAGAAGGTCTTTGTTTTTTAAATGTAGCTATCATTGAAATTTCAGGATTCATCATGAATGGTTTCCAGTGTTATTATTCCTCCCTTTAGATTGTACAAATTTTTGAATCCCAACATTGCCATATAGTTACAGGCATTTGAACTCCTCACCCCTATTCTGCAATAAATAAAATAATGTTTGTCTTTCTCTAACTCGTTAATTTCATCAATAAAATCCCGATTTTTGATGTCTATATTAATCGAATCCTCAAGATGAAAATCATCGTATTCCATTGAAGTACGCACATCCAACAATATACCCTCTTTCTCTTGCTCCATCTTTTGGATAAAGCTGGCAGCCATTAAATTTTGGAATCTATTTTTGCTCATACTATCTTGGTTTGGGTGAAAGAGGTTGAATTGCAAAATTAAGAATGTGGGATGGTAAAAGTTGATTTTTTTTATTTATTTTCGTCTCTCGTCAGATTAAATGTACATTTTAAATGGTTGTGCCATACAAATGGCACACCTTCAACCTGAAAAATAATACCATGGATATTGTTAAAATTTTGGCTACTCTTCTAACCATTGTGGGGATGGCACTCTTGATTTTTGCTTGTTTTGCGGTCATGAAAGGCAGCGGAACGCTCTTGGGCGTACCAGTAGAAAATATGGGCTTTTTGGCTCCTACTTTGCTTGGAGGGATTTTCTTTGCAGGAGGTTTGTACTTGTTCAAATACATGATGAATTCGAATAAACGCTGAGGTACAACCTTCAAAACAACTATTTGGATAGCTGTTTAAACAAACAAGGTTCTTGGACTAAAACCGTGAAGGGAGACTACACGGAATTTGTCAGAGAACCAAAAACAAAAACTCCGATAACCATAAGAATGGTTATCGGAGTTTTTGTTTACTTGATAAGAAAATATTGCCCCAAAGGGAATATTGGATAGAAACTTATCCTATCTCTTACCATTCAATGCAGTAAGTTCCGCCTACTGGAACTGTTGGCATGGTAACACACATATTATGTGCATCTCCCGATATAGCCAAGTCAGTCCATTGGTCAAGAAATTCAGAGTAAGACTTGGTGACAAATCTTCTACCTCCTTTTTGCTCATTGGCAGCAGATCCAGAAAGAGGTTTTACGCTTGAATTCTGAACTAAAAAATCGTTTATACCCTTCATAATGCAAAATTAAATATTTGAGTGAAATATGATAAGGCAAATTTAAAGTCAAACGCAAACTTGTTCCGTATTATTAATCGGGATTCAAATAAAAGCTTGTGGGCAAGTACATTGAACTTCAAGAATGACGAGTTTAATATTTAATTTACCTAATAAATATACTAATGTTGAATGCCAAAAACCATACCAACGACAGTAAATATCTAATAACCAAAGAGATACTTAACTATATACAATCCATATAGTAAAGGGAAGGAGAAAATTACCTGTCTTTTTTAAACACCTAATAATCAAGTCTTTTTCTTCTAATCTGCTTACAATTATGTCTAAAAATTACGCTCCCATTGTGATGGGAAAAGAAAAATAGAAAGTAGTGCCTTTTTCGAGTTCGGATTCGAAGCCAATTTCACCATTGTATTTATTCACAACATTTTTGCAGATGGTCAGCCCAATACCCGAATTCTGTCCCAAGCTATTTCCATTCAATTTTAAGTTTTTATCAGACTGATAAAATAGGTTGAATATCTTGTCATTATGCTCTGAATCAATTCCTTTTCCATTGTCACTTACTTCAAATCGAATTTTGGAATCAGTGACTTGACTTGAGATTTTGATGTATGGTTTTTCGCTGGAGTATTTTAATGAATTGCTGAGAAGGTTTTGAAACAATTGGGTAAGGTGCAAATGGCTCATCCGAATATTTGGGAAATAATCATCGTATTCCACCACTGCATTTTTGGAGTCAATCACATATCGAAGGTTTTCGACCACCCCTTCCAATGTCTTTTTTGTATTGGTTAAGTCTTGTTTAGGGCTTTGAATCGAAACCGTAGAATACTCCAAAAGAGCACTCAATAGGTCATTCATTCGTTTGACTCCCTTGGTCACAAAACCCATGTATTCACTGGCATCTTGATTTAGGTTCTTACCCAAATTTCGTTGAAGCAAATAAAGAAATCCACTGATGTTTCGAAGCGGTTCTTTGAGGTCGTGTGCTGCCACATAGGTGAACTGTTTCAAGACTTCATTCGATTCTTTGAGTTGTACGTTTTTGTCTTCTATTTCTGTGTTCTTTTTTCGAAGCGCACGGTTGTTCTTTTTGGCAGAATAGAGGATGTAGGTAAGTAAAAGGGAGATACACGAAAAGAAAACAAGAATACCGATAATGAAAAAACGACTTTGTTGTAATTTTAACTCCCGTATGTCCTTCTCTGATTTCTCCGCATCGTATTTCAGCTCCAATTCTGCAATCTTTTTCACCTTTTCCTCATTCAACAAGGCATCTCGAACCTTTGTGTAAGCTTCCAAATATTTCAGTGCCTTGTTATTTTCTCCTTTCTCTGCAAAGATTTTATACAATCCTAAATTGCTTTTTTTGCAAAAATCCTTGAAACCTGACTTTATGGCTATCTCCAAACTTTCTTGATAGTCTTTAATCGCTTTGTTGGTTTCTCCTTTGGAGTGATATAGCGTTCCCAATTTGCAGTGAAGATCCGCTCGTCCTTTTTTGGAAATAAAAGGCTTGTATTCTAAGCATTTTTCAAAATATTCCTGAGCCTTATTGTAGTTGTCTTGTTCTGTGTAAGCATCTGCTATGTACAACAAAGACCTTGCAATTAATGGTTTGTGTTGAAATTTTTCAAAATAAGCAAGTGACTCATTAAATTTTTGAAGAGCTGACTTCACATTTCCTGTCAGCTTCAATATTTTTCCATGATCAAATGCTACAATCCCTATCAATATGCTATCTTTCAACTCGTAGGCAGATGCTGCTGCCTCTTTAATAGTCTTCAAGGCGAGTTCGGTATTGGAACTTTCGGCATAGGCAATCGCCAAGAATTGCTTGCTATTGACAACCAAGGAAGTATCACCTCTTTTTTCTGTTAGGCGAATGGCTTTTATATAGTTTTGTATGGCATTTTCATAATCCCCCACATCCCTATAAGTCGTTCCCAATCCATGATATGCATTTTCCACAGCAGCTTGATTTCCGACTTCCTCTGCAATCGCCAATGCCTTGAGGTCATAGTCTCGACTCACCGTATAGTTTGCCAACCTTCTATAGGTAATGGCTAAATCATTGTAAGCTCTTAATTCTTGTTCTAAATTGGATGCTTTTTCTGCAAAATCTAAGGTGAGAAGGTAATAGCGAATAGCACTGTCTAAATTGTTGTTGTTTTCGTAAATATATGCAAGGTGTCGATAAATACGGAAATGCTCTTCTAAGGAGGAAGATTCTTCTGCTAATTGAATCGCCCGTTCGGAATATTGTCTGGCTTTGGCAAAATCGCTATAAGAGTACTCCCCAGATAATTTCAACAATGTAGATATACTATCTTGTACCATACTTTCGCTCAACTTCGATGAAGCGGGAGTATGTTCTCCTTTTAGCAGGTTGTCTGCTCCCATGAAGAAGACAAAACAAAGTAAGAGAGTATATCGTGTATAGGTCAAATTAAATATTAAATTAATAAAAATAAGTTATCCATCATAAAAGATGAGTTCCTTCAAAAGGTAAGTTTCAAAACCCTTTATTCATCTTTTTAATAATAGGAATAAAGGATTTTAGACTTGTTTTTGTTTCTGTTCTTAATTTTAACTTTGACAAAAATCAATTCAAATTAAAACAAGATGAAGTAAGTAGTAGGACAAAATTAACTTAATTTAGTAAAATTGTTAATATTTTGGCAATAATGAATTTGAAGTCTCACTTCTCACATCATATTTCTGCCTTACTACTTATCAGAATAAGCAATTACCATTCAATGCAGTAAGTACCGCCTACATGGGTAATGCACATACAAGCATTTTTATTTTGGAGAGTCTCACGTTTTGCAGCAAACGAACTGTAGGAACTGGTTACAAACCTTCTTCCTCCTTTTTGAAGTTTAGCGATTGCTTCTGGCATAACTTCAACAACTGGGTTTTGAGTAATAAATTTATTCAATGAGTTCATGTTAAAGGATGTTTAAATGTTTAGGTATTTGAGTACAAATATTATTTCAATAAAACCTTTTTGTGTGTTTTACGTAATTATGACATTCCAAAAATCGTTCCAAAGCTTTTATGATTTTGAAGTACTTCAAAAAAACAAAGAATACTGCATTAAAAACTTAGTTTGCATATCTTTGCAGTCCAAAAAATGATGCTTAATTCACGAATCTTCAATCAAAAAATATCCTTCTTATGAGTCAAGTACCTCCAAAAAAAGTCTCCAAAGAACGCAAAGAGCAATTTCTCACCGATTCGGGCATCGAAATAAAGGCCACTTATTCTCCTCTTGACCAACCAATCGAAGAACCAGGGAAATTTCCGTTTACCCGTGGTGTTCATGCAGGGATGTACCGCAGCCGTTTGTGGACAATGCGCCAATATGCAGGTTTTTCGACTGCCGAAGCATCCAACAAACGCTATCACTACCTATTGCAGCAAGGAACTTCGGGCTTATCTGTCGCCTTTGATTTGCCGACTCAGATTGGTTACGATTCTGACCACGATTTTGCAGAAGGAGAAGTCGGAAAAGTGGGCGTAGCGATTGATTCTATTCGAGATATGGAAATTCTCTTCAAAGATATCGAACTCCAAAAAATAAGCACTTCCATGACCATCAATGCTACGGGCTTCATCCTCTTGGCATTGTACATTGCAGTAGCCAAAAGACAAGGAGCTGATTTGAAGCAAATTAGGGGGACGATTCAAAACGACATATTGAAGGAGTACGCTGCAAGGGGCACTTACATTTACCCTCCAAAAGCTTCAATGCGTATCATCACCGATATTTTTGAGTATTGCAGCAAGGAACTTCCTCGTTGGAACACGATTTCTATTTCGGGTTACCACATCCGAGAAGCAGGTTCTACTGCCGTACAAGAATTGGCATTTACCTTGGCGAATGGAAAGGCGTATTTGAAGGCGGCTTTGGAAGTGGGTTTGGACATCAATGTGTTTGCCAAACGTTTGTCCTTTTTCTTCAATGCCCACAACAACTTTTTTGAAGAGGTAGCCAAGTTTCGGGCTGCAAGAAGAATGTGGGCAAAAATGACCAAAGATTTGGGCGCAACGGATGAGAAGGCAATGAAGCTCAGATTTCATACCCAAACGGGTGGTTCGACTTTGACGGCTCAACAACCTTTGAACAATGTGTCACGAGTCACGCTGCAAGCTTTAGCGGCGGTCTTGGGAGGCACACAATCTTTGCATACCAACGGCTACGACGAAGCTCTGTCTTTGCCGACTGAAGAGGCTGCAAAAATTGCATTGAGAACCCAACAGGTGATTGGTTTTGAGAGTGGTGTAACAGATACGGTAGACCCTTTAGCAGGCTCTTATTTTGTCGAAAACCTCACCAATGAAATTGAAGCAGCTGCATGGGCGTACATCGAAAAAATTGATGCGATGGGCGGGGCAGTTCAAGCGATTGAAGAAGGTTATATGCAAGAAGAAATTGCTCGTTCGGCTTATGAATACCAAAAAGACATCGAAAGCGGTAAGAAAGTTTTGGTGGGGGTAAACAAGTTTGAAACTGCGGAAAACAAAAAGATTCCTTTGTTTCGCATTGATGATTCGATTCGTCAAATCCAATCCGAAAAATTGGCAATTTTGAAGGCTGAAAGGGATTCTGCTAAAGTGGCGGCTTGTTTGAAGGAGATTGAAGCGAGGGTAAAAGATGGTCGAAATTTGATGCCTGCGGTGGTGGAAGCAATGGATAACGAAGCTACATTGGGGGAAGTTTCGGATGTTTTGCGAGGAGTGTATGGAGAGTTTAGGGGGTAGAATGGTGAATGGTGAATGGTGAATGGAAATTAAAAACAAATATTGATAAATAGATGGTTGTTGTTTTTTTTGTAAAAATGTTTTTTCAACAATCTTTGGTCATTCTCCATCAGACAATACTTATTCAGTATGATTCACCATTTTTTGTCAATTACCAAGTCTATTAAAAATGAACTATCACAACAAACAATTCAGAGCGATTCGGAACA
>JBGCDY010000151.1:0-4061 GCA_045105835.1 Chitinophagales bacterium | reverse complement strand
AATGTAATATTCATTCTACCCTGACTTGGATTGGGATACAAAGTCAAAGCTAAATTATTGGTTATCGGTTCTTCAATGTCTGTGAACAAATCATCTTTGCTAAATACTACTGCATAATGCTTCTTAATGATGTTGTCAAGTGGTCCCCAGGGAGATTCATAAATAGTATCATGGTCTATACTAAACTGCACCATCATATCTCCAGTATGTAGTTCTTGAGCACGATCCATGTCGATTCTCTTGTCTATCACTTCATTTTCCAATTTCCAATTGGCTATCTCGTGTAGATTCCCCTCCTCATCACATTTCCACAAAAAACCCTCTGTACCTTCTCTAACACCTGCCAACAAATAACCTTCTTCCGTTTGAAGACTCGAAGCATAAATGATTTTGTTGGAGGCTTCTATATCACTTCTCCACAAAAGATCTCCATTCTCATCAAACTTACTCACATAATAGGGTCTATCTGAATCATAAGGAATACTCCCTTGATTCAATCTACCATAGACCATATAGCCCGAAGTCTTCGACACTACAAGCTGTGCTCCGATTCCAACCTGTTCTGTAATAACTTTTCGCCATTCCACCTCTTTGGAGTCATTGAGTTTGACCAATTCTAAATAATTGGTGGGATTTTGGAAATCATCTACCTGAAACTCTTCCAACAACAAAATATAGCCCCCTTCCTCTAAGTACTCCAAGCCACTTACCCTATCTTGATAGATTCCATCACCTTCGTTGAGAATGCGATTGCCCGTGATAAAGGTATGTTCTTGTGTCTCTATACAAACTGAATCAGCATGGGCAAAACGCCAAATGCCAGTAGGGGTGATTTGTATATTGGTAAGCCCTTCTACAATAAGGAAGGAATCTTTGTTGGGATTGTGCGCCAAAGAAGCCATTGCCCCACCATTATTGAATGCAAATACTCCCCCTGTTTCCCAAGTAGGATTGTATCTCTCCAATACACTTCCATCTTCCATAGAAATACGGCTGCGAAATAAGTACCCATTATAAACACTTTGGAGTTCTGGATTCCTTTCATACCCTACCAAGTCAAGCGTATTTGGACTACTTTGGTATAGGCGAATGGGGAAAGAGGGAATGTTATCCGTTTTTCGAGTGACAACTTTATTCCAAACAACTTCGCCCGTTTCTACTTCTATGTTAAATATAATCCATCCCTGTACGAGAGGCTGTTCATAAACAAGGTATATATTCTCATCTAAATCGAGTGTATAAGTTGGATATAATACATCCGCCATTACATTCCCAGCAACTGTATTAAACTCAGTGGATTCCGTTTCATTTTGTGAGAGGTGAAGCCATTTGATAGGAGAGCCAGAAAAACTGGGAAGGGATTGGGCATTTAGTGGTAGAAAAATGCTTAATAAAAATATAAAACATAATATGTTTTTCATGCTTTTTAATTTAGATGTCTTGCTGAAGCTATTTCTTAGCCAAATGATTACTCGCAGCGGATAACACAATGCCTTTTATTCTACAGATTCAAATTGTGGAGAAATATTATAAATAGAATTTACAAATTTGCAGAAAATGGAATTTTAGATTTCATAATATCAAAAATTTAATGATGTAGACAAATAAGTCATCAATTTCAATAACAAAAAGATAACACTCTCTAATCCCCTACTGTTTAAAAAGAAACACTTTTTCAATAAAAAATAGCATAATTATTTTTCAATGTTTTACCTGAAAATATAACACATCATTTAAATACATTTTTATTCCCAAATATTTCAACAAATGTTTTATATCTTGATTTTTAGAATTTCCGTATCCTCTTCTTCAAAAACCAAAACAGGGTAAAAAAAGACAATTCAAGTCTCGTTTTCCTCTTTTTTGAAAAAATAAACTATTCTCCCTAACTTCAACGTTTCATTTTTGGATTACCCAAACAGTAAAATAAACACATCATGTTGAAAAAAATCGCATTCCTATTATTAGCTGCAAGCTTAACATTCTCTGTAGGCTGCAATCGCAGTACCTGCCCAAAAATGGATCAAGGACAATTGGAAATGAGCAAGAAAAAACACAAAACAACTTCGGGTTTGTTGTCTCCAAAAGCCTACAAAAAGAAGAAGAAAAGATAGATCTTTTTGTATCTTGTTTTTTCAAACATTCTGATTTACAAAATCCATACAACAACTAGTACAAATGACTGCAATAACAACCAACCTCAAGACTCCATTGGAGATGCTTTACCAATGGGAAAAAACCAAGCCAGACGCTACCTATTTAAGCCAACCGCTTGGAGACAAGTATCATCATTGGACATGGAAAGAGGCGGGGCAAGAGGTTAGACGCATGGCTGCGGCATTGAAGGCTTTAGACTTTCCGCCACAAAGCAACATCGCACTGATTTCTAAAAACTGTGCCCATTGGATGATGACCGATTTGGCGATTATGATGGCAGGGCATGTGTCAGTACCCATGTACCCCAATTTGCACGCCGAAACAGTGCGCTACATTTTGGAACACAGCCAAGCCAAAGCCATTTTCATTGGTAAACTGGATGATTGGGACTCGATGAAAAGTGGTTTGACCGACGACATTTTGCCGATTTCTTTTCCGCTTTATGGTCCAGAAGGCTACAATAAATGGGAGGATTTGACTGCAAAACAAGAACCTATTGAAGGAGAACCCAATAGAACGATGGACGAAACCATGACCATCATCTATACTTCTGGCACGACAGGAACCCCAAAAGGTGTAGTGCATAATTTTGAAGCACTCGCTTTTGCGACGACCAATGCATTGAAGGAAAGGTTCAATCCTGGGCCTAATGGTGGGCGTTTTTTCTCCTACCTCCCACTTTCACATATTGCAGAGCGCTTATTGACTGGAATGGGGGGCATGTATTCTGGTGGACAAGTGTATTTTGCACAATCCTTGGATACTTTCAACAAAGATTTGTCAACAGCTCGACCTACGGTTTTTTTGGCAGTTCCCCGAATTTGGACGAAATTCAAAGGGGCGATTCTCTCCAAAATGCCCCAAAAGAAACTCAATATCCTCCTCAAGATTCCTGTGATTTCGGGTGTCATTAAGAAGAAAATTCAAACCAACTTGGGTTTGGATCAAGTACAACATGTCATTTCGGGAGCTGCACCTATTGCGCCTTCCTTATTGGAATGGTATCAAAAATTGGGTTTGGATATTCAAGAGGCCTATGGCATGACCGAAAATGCTGCCTACTCTCAATCCAACCCCAAAGGAAAATGTAAAATCGGTACGGTCGGTACAGTGATGCCTGGTGTGGACTGCAAAATCAGTGATATTGGTGAGATTTTGGTCAAAAGTAAGGCAACAATGCAGGGCTATTACAAAGAACCTGAAAAAACTGCTGATACGATGACTGAGGATGGCTATCTGAAAACGGGCGATCAAGGAGAAATTGACGCAAATGGCTACTTGAAAATTACGGGTCGGGTCAAGGATATTTTTAAGACTGCAAAGGCAAAGTATGTTGCACCGAGTCCAATCGAATTGAAGTTGTCCAGAAATCATTACATCGAGCAAGTTTGCGTAGTGGGTACGGGAATGCCTCAACCTATGGCGATGATTGTTTTGACCGAAGAGGGCATGAAAACGGATAGGTCAGAAGTAGCAGAAAGTTTGCAAGAAACGTTTGCAGAGGTGAACCCTACTTTGGCAAAACACGAAAAATTGAAGAAGGCAATTATTATGCAGGAGGCTTGGACAGTCGAAAATGAAATGCTAACCCCTTCTCTCAAAATCAAACGCAATCCTTTGGAAAAGAAGTTCAGTCCGAACTATGATAAATGGTATGAGGACAAAGATGCAGTGGTTTGGTCATAATCAACTAAACACAAGCCCTATAGTGCTTACTACTAAGGAACTTTTCAAAAAAAGCACTTCAATTTCGTTTCGATATTGAAGTGCTTTTTTATTTTATCTCTATTCTCATTTATTGAGGTATTTGCCCACATCCTCCGCCCGACAAATATAGAATCGACCTGTTCGTCGAACACCATTCAACAAAGCTGTCCAATAGTACAAGCCTGTTGAAAACACCT
>JBGCDY010000150.1:0-6589 GCA_045105835.1 Chitinophagales bacterium | reverse complement strand
ATTATCAGCACTTACTCTTTTTGAAGCGTTCCTTAGAAATACGACTACAAAAATTTGGAGATGAACATCCAACTGTAGCTACTATGTATCATAATATTGGAGTATGTTCTGGAAGGCTACAAAAAAATGCAAAAGCAATTGAATATCTTGAAAAAGCACTAAAGATTCGACTGGCAAATTTTGGCGAAATGCACTTTAGTGTTGCGGATACTTGTTATAATTTGGGACTTATCTTTTTTAATAAAAACGATTATGAAGGTTGTTTGAGCTATACTGAAAAAGCACTGACGATTAGAAAGAAGAACTTTGATGGAAATCATGTTTTTGTAGGCACTGCACAAAGTATGATTGGTAGAGTGTATTTAAAAATGGGGCAAGCGGATAGAGCAATCCATCATTATCAATATGCACTAGAAAACCATTTGGCTATTTATGGAAAGCACAGTTTGTTTGTTGCAGAAATATTCAAAAGCATTTCTGATTGTTACGCCTTGAAAGGAGCTGTTGAAAAGGCTCTTGAATATATTCAGAAAGCGATCCAATCTTTATTTGTGACTCCAGTTAGCTCTGATGTTTATGTGGAACTATTATCCGTCAAAAGCATTTCTGATTCAACGTTGTTAGATGTATTGAATGCAAAGGGGAAATTGTTGTTGAAATATTATGAAAGTTCTTTTGATAACAAACGTGCTATTGAGGCAGCCTTCAATAACTCCAAAACCACTGAATCCTTAATCAAGAAAGTTCAAAAAAGTTATCGGACTGAATATGCCAATTTGATGATGTCAAAAGAAATTTTGGCAATATATGAAAGAAATATTGTGATTTCTTTGTACATGACCAACTCTAATGCCTTTGCTTTCACTTCTTCCGAAAAAGCAAAATCTTCTTTATTGTTAGCTTCCCTACAAGACAACAAAGCCAAAGCGTCTGCCGATATTCCTACTCATTTGCTGCAAAAAGAAAAACAACTCAAGATAGAACTAACCTATATGGAAAAGAGTATCCAGAAAGAAGAAGCAAAAAAGGATAGGAAGGACGAAGATTTATTGAAAAAATGGGAAAAAGCTTTTTTCGATTTCCACCAAAAATACCTTCAATTACTCCAACAGCTCGAAACCGACTATCCCGATTACTATCAACTAAAATACGACACCAAAACCGTCACTCCAACTGAGCTTCAATCTGCCTTGGCCGAAAATCAAGTCGTCATTAGTTATTTTGTAGGCGAAGAAAAACTCTACATTTTCGCCATTACTCCTGATGATTTTGAAGTGCTTGACCTCCAAAAACCAATTGGTTTTGAAGACCTTATTGAAGGATTTATGGCAGCTTTGACCCAACATCAATTTGCCGATTTTACCGAAAAAGGACAACAGTTGTATCAACTATTGATTGCTCCGATACGGGATTTTATTGTGGATGATTTTGGTTTTGATGAGGAATTGAAGCAAGTATTTGTGATTCCGCATGGGGTATTGAGTTATGTGCCTTTTGAAGCTTTGATTGAGGCGAAACCGTTGTCGAGGAAGACCGTTGACAAGGTGGAAACAACTTTGTCAAGGGCTGAAGACCTTAACAACAGTTTAAATAAGAACAGTTGGAGTGGCTTAGACTACCTCATCAATCACTGCGAAATCAGCTATCATTATTCAGCAACTCTATTGTATCGGCACTTAATTAAAAAGCAAAACCAAGAAGAAATTCCCAATAGTTTTGCAGGGTTCGCACCAATTTATGATGCCCAAACACCTTCAAAACCCACTGCTGCAAACCTACCTGAATTAGAACATGCTCATGTTCTACAACAATCGGCTAAAGCGATGCAGACATGGGCAACACGTTCTGATGCGATTCGCAGTGATGGAACTTGGGTCAGTCTGCCACACTCCGAAACGGAGGCAAAAGGGATTGCGGAACTCTTTGAAGGAAAGGGCTTGCAGTCGGAGGTTTTTTTGAGAGAAAAGGCAAGTAAAATGGGTTTTGAGGAGGCTGCAAAGCAGTTTAAGTTTTTGTTGGTGGCGGCACATGGGCTGGTGAATGATGAGAAAACGGCTTTATCAGGCTTGGTGTTTTATCCTTCGGACAGAAGCGAGCAGCAGGATGAGAGAGGCGAGACAGGAGAGCTCCATAATGAAGACGACACAGAAAGAGGAGGTGTAACAAATCTCGCTTCTGACTTCTCACTTCTCACCTCCCAAACAGACAGCGTCTTGTCTATGGAAGAAACCCACCACCTTGACCTCCATGCTGACTTAGTGGTTTTGAGTAGCTGCGAAAGTGGGATTGGTACGCTTCATAAGGGCGAGGGAATGATGGCGGTGAATCGGGGGTTTTTAGCAGCAGGAGCAAATAATGTAGTTTCGACCTTATTTAAGGTGTATGACAAACCGAGTAGTTTGTTAACTCAATATTTGTTTGAAGCGATATTGGAAGGAGAGGAGTATGCTACAGCTTTGCGCTTGGCGAAATTGAAGTTGATGGAGCAGCCGAATATTGACCCGAAGAGTTGGAGTGGGTTTGTGTTTATTGGAGGGTAACAATTGAAAAGGAGAAATAGAGAATTGTCCTACAAAAAAATCCCAAAACAGCCGAAACTGTTTTGGGAGTATATTCAAGTACATCTCATTTTTTAGTAGCTGTAATAGGAAGATGACCAAACTCAGTATTGAATTGCCCCTTAAAACCACTCGGAGTAAATGTCCCTCCCAGTTTTAAGACAACTCCTGGAAACAAAAACTCAGTTTTACCTGTCAGTTTATGACCATCAAGTTTTGCATCTTGTAATTCGAATTCTCCAAGCGAACTCTTAAAGACAATACGAACCTTTCCATCCACCTTACTAACAACCATGGTTCCTTTTATATCAGCTTGATCAGGAATATCTGTTATTTCAAAAGCATAGGTTCCTACTGGACTATGTGGCACACTCATCAAAACGTTTGCATCTAAAGTGCTATTCATGAATAAGGAAGAGAAGCACAAACTAAAAATAATTAATACTCTGCTCATAAGAATTTGGTGATTTAAAATGATGAAATTGTTAATGTGAAACTCACCCCTTAGGGTTCACTTAGTTAGTATCCTAATTTTTTAAAAGGTTAACAACTTTTTAAAAAAATGAAAAAATGAATTTTCTTTAAAACGTTGATATAATGCGATTTAGCATAAATGAAAAATCTTGTAATTCTGATATTTATTCGACACCTTCAATAAAAAACTCCCAAAACAGCCATAGCCATTTTGGGAGTTCTTGGGAAATATTGAACAGGAAGAATTAATTAAAAGGAAGTTTAGACAGGGCAGTGCATGCAACGAGTTGTGTCCTACATTATCCGAGCTTCCTTTCAATTACATCTTCTTGTTTACTTCGCCACCATCAATTTGGCTCTGCCCTTCAATTCTCCATCTTCACTCAAAGTCACGATATACAGCCCATTTTGAAGTGTGCTAATATCCACAACTGCTCTTCCGTTATTTTCAATAGTTTGTTCTGCTACTGTTCTACCTGCCAAGTCCATCACTTGAACTTGCAATTCACCTGTTAGCTCGGTGCTATAGTCAATCATCACAACATTATTTGCTGGGTTGGGGTGAACGTTTTGAATCGCTGTCAAGTTATTGCTTCCACCCAAAATATCTTCAATGCCTACTGCTGTTGCATCTATCACTTCTACATTAGAAGCGATGCCATTGAAGTAAGAAGTACCTGCTCCAAACTCTTCACCTGTTAGATCTTCGCTCACGATGATTTCAAACAAAGGTTGGTCAGTGTCAATTTCCTGAATGGTATAAGAAGCCATCATCAAACGTCCCTCTTCTGGGGTATTCCATACGAATTGAATGTCATAGCTTTCGCCCAATTCTGTCAAAACCACATCTTCAATACTTACTTTGCTTGCGTCAAAAGGTAAGTCTAAATCCAAGGTGAAAAAGCTTTCGATGTCTTGTGCATACACAGGGATGCGGTAAGTAGTTTCGAGTTCCAAGGTGTGCTTGGCAGCAACATCTACAATCAAACTTGTTTCGGCGGCTGTTTTGAAGTTAGAACCAGAAGTCCAAGAACTCACAACATCTCCCTTCAAAACTGCATCGTACTCAACCGTTGCGTCACAAGCATCTGCGGGAACTGCCATACATTGAGACAATACAGGCACTGTCTTCCAATCGTAAGAACCACCTTCCAAAGCGTCCATATCCGCACTCAAAGCAAATTTCCAGTCGCTTGCTGCTTCACCTGCTTGTGTGGGATAGTCTGCAATCAAACCAACTGAGCGTCTCAAAATGTTGGTGATGTCGCCAGCCGAAGCAAAACCGTCGCCGTTCACATCCATTGCCAACAACTCGTTCAAGGTCGGAGCCGAACCCAGTCCCAATCGGATAAATACGGCTCTCAAAGCATCTGAACCTCCAATGACAGACAAATCGTTTTGAGAAGTGTTTCGGGTAATTCGCACGTTTGCAGAACCGCCTGCTGCAATACTGAATCCGCCATCTGTGTCGGTGTTCAAACCTTGTGTCCAACGTCCATCAGGTGTACAGTTTTCATCTGCCGTGGTGATTTCTGTTATACCATTGAAGGCAGAACCATTGACGAGAGGAGTCGTTTCATTTCCATTCACATTGATTTGCCCAATCATGGTGATGATTTCTAAAGTAGCATCTTCTGCACCTTTTGCAGATACGCTTGTTTCGTAGCTTTCAAATATTTCGGTAGTTGTAATGGTTTCGTTCAAAGCTGTTCCATCCCAAGTATCGGACATCTCGAAAGTAAAGCAAATAAATTCACCTCCACCGTTCCAAGCTGCTGTCAAAGGTGCGCTGCTATTGAAGTAAACGCTGGCACTCACTTCTCCTGCAACTGTTGAGTTTTCAAATACATCAATTTGAGCAGCATTGCCACCTACGGGATTTAGAGCCAAGTCTTTGAGGGTGATGAAGTCGGTAGCTACGGGTGTTAATTGAGAAGGATAGTTGAAAGTGACATCCAAACCAATCACGCTACCCAAATCTGCTGCGCTGAAACATACATCGTAAGTGCCTCCATCAGAATCACAATCGGTTGTGATGTCGGCTACTGACCAACTCACTAAGTTAGAACAGTAGTTCGCACCACCTGGTGCACAAAGAGAAGCATCCGAAAGGAAAGGAACTGCATCTACATCGCCATCGTAATTTTCGCCTGTTCCACCGTCAGTTGTTGGACCACTTGCATCTTCCCAGAAGTTGTTTTCGGCAGTGATGGCTGCGCCTGTATTGTTGTCAATTGCAAAGCCTGTGATACAAGCAAAAGTATTGTTTTCGAGGCTTGTTAGCGTAGTTGTGCCATTCAATTCAATGCCATCTGTACAGTTGGTAAAGGTAGAGCAAGTAATGCTGCAATTTGTAGTATTGTTTGTATAAACTCCTTGCCTACGATTATTCGCCAAAAGGTTTCGTACTGTATTTCCGCTACCATTGTTTAAATTTACTCCTATACCATCTACACCACTACTGCGAGAAACATCCACACCGTCAATGCTTGTGTCTATACAGTTGAGTAAAACAATTGCGTCCACATTTCCATTTAAATTGTTGAAGCCACTGCCGCCTTCCAATACGATATCTGCACCTGTCACATTTTCATCTCCAATAGTCAAGTTGCTCATATTTTCAACGACTAAACCTGTACTAACCACACCTCCATAGGTGTTTCCACTTGCCGAAATGCTGCCTACTTCTTTTACATACAAAGCAGGAGAATCGTAACGGTAGCCACTTTCGCTTAGGTCATTGTTTTCTACCACATAATTAGCTGCTCCTGATACATGAACTCCTGTTCTTCGATATTTTGCTACACAATTGCGAATAGTATTTGTGCCACTTGTTCCGCTTATCCGTATGCCTGTTCCATGACCAGCGATGCCAGTAGTTGTACCGCTTGGGTGAGAGACGTTCACACCATCAATGGTTATGTCTGTGCAGTTGAGCAAAACAATTGCGTCCACAATTCCATTGAAGTTGTTGATACCGCTATTGTCTTCCAATACGATATGTGCACCTGTTACATTTTCATCTCCAATAGTCAAGGTGTTCATATTTTCAACGACTAAACCTGTACTAACCACACCTCCATAGGTGTTTCCACTTGCCGAAATGCTGCCTACTTCTTTTATATACAAAGCAGGAGAATCATAACGGTAGCCACTTTCGCTTAGGTCATTGTTTTCTACTACATAATTAGCTGCTCCTGATACATGAACTCCTGTTCTTCGATATTTTGCTACACAATTGCGAATAGTATTTGTGCCACTTGTTCCGCTTATCTGTATGCCTGTTCCATGACCAGCGATGCCAGTAGTAGTGCCACTTGGATGAGAGACATCAATTCCTTCAATAGTGACATCAGTAGCATTGGCTATAAGAGCAGTAAAGTTGCTTGTACCAATATGAAAAGTCGGCGTACCTACTGCATATCCTGTGGCAGTAGTTCCGTCAATCATTACGCTTTCGGTGATAGTTGGTAATAAGGTGGCGGGAGTGAGTGTTCCACTTGTACTGAATTCAATCACGTCTGCGCCTGCTGTACTGTTGGCATCCAAAATGGCTT
>JBGCDY010000149.1:0-3544 GCA_045105835.1 Chitinophagales bacterium | reverse complement strand
GAGTTCATTACTTCTTGCTGTGTCTTTACTCCTTGTGTTGCTGTTAGAGTTGTCATACAAAATGTTTGTTTATGGTTCAAAAAAAAGGCGTTCACTGGAAAAGTGAACGCCTCAATTAATATTTTAAGAAATAGAATGTTTTTCGTTTTGCGGAGAATCAATAAGGGAAACATCCGTCGTCAACAATGCTTCCAATGCCTCTCGTACTCGATGGAACCGAAATTCCTCCAATGTGTTTTTCATCAATTGCCGTATCTGGTCATTACACAAATTACCAATACTTCCTTCATGCGTATGCTTCAAATCGTAAGAAGGCTTGAAAGTACCTCCTTCAATGTCCATTCCAATTTGCTTATAAGCATCTCTAAACGGGATACCTTCTAAAACCAATTGGTTTACGACCTCGACACTAAACATGTATTTGTACATCTCATCCTCGACCAATGCCTCCTTCACAATGATGTGCTGCAAAGCATAATGTGCAATGCCCAAGCAATCTTTCATTTCTTTGAAGACAGGTAAGAAACTCTCTTTGATGACCTGCAAATCACGGTGATAACCCACAGGTAAATTTGTGGTAATCATCGCAATCTCATTCGGCAAAGCCTGAATTTTGTTGCATTTGGCTCGAATCAACTCAAATACATCGGGGTTCTTTTTTTGTGGCATGATGCTCGAACCTGTGGTCAAATCTTTCGGAAGACTCACAAAGCCAAAGTTTTGGCTCATAAACAAGCAAACATCTTGTGCCATTTTTGCCAAAGTTGCTGCCACAGAAGCCAAAGCCGAAGCCACAATTCTTTCCGTTTTGCCACGTCCCATTTGGGCATAGACCACATTGTAGTTCAGAGCTTCAAAACCCAACAAGTCGGTGGTCATTTGGCGGTTCAAAGGAAAAGAAGAACCATAACCCGCTGCCGAACCCAAAGGATTCTTATTAGAAATTCGATAAGCAGACTGCAATAAAATCATATCATCCACCAAGCTTTCGGCATAAGCTGCAAACCACAATCCAAAAGAGGAGGGCATTGCTACTTGATAGTGCGTATAACCAGGCATCAAGACGGATTTGTATTTTTCACTCTGCTCCAATAACAGCTCAAAAAGTGGCTGAATGTATTCGACTACTTCTTGAATCGCATCCCGAGTGAACAGCTTCAAATCCACCAAAACTTGGTCGTTTCGAGAACGCCCACTGTGGATCTTTTTGCCCATATCACCCAATCGCTGCGTCAACATTCCCTCTACTTGAGAGTGAACATCTTCTACGCCATCTTCAATTTCAAACTTTTCAGCCTGAATTTCACGATAGATATTTTGAAGTTCTTGGGATAAAATTTGGTGTTCATTGGAGGAAAGGAGTCCAATACTCTCTAACATTTGAATGTGAGCGAGAGAGCCTAAAACGTCGTGAGGAGCGAGGAAAACGTCTAATTCTTTGTCTTTTCCGACAGTGAATTTCTCGATTTCTTTGTTTACTTCAAAGCCTTTTTGCCAAAGCTTCATATAGTTGTGCTATTTTTTTAAACCAATTTAAGTACTGGTCAAATTTCGACAAAGTTAGGAGATAAGATTGAAGGGGACAAGTTTTTTTGTGAATTTAAGTTAGAATGATGGTTAATTGCTTGGTTGTGTTGAAGAAAGATTACTTCCGCTTCAATAAAACAGACTGCAATCATTTCGATGCAATAAAAGTAGTTTCTGAATTGCAGTAATCTATTCACAGTCCCTTCAAATATTCCATAATAGGTTGGTTCTGCAAATACAATTCTTCAATAATGGCAGAACCACTTTTTACTCGAACATCCACATAAGCGGCAACATTTAGAGTATCGGTAGGGTTTTGAAGCCTGACCATATCGTTGTATGCCTTTTCTGCTGCAAGGGCATATTCCTCGTTGAGATAATAACGGTCAAAAGGGAGGTTGTAATAAATGGTATTGCTGTCTATAAAATTGATGTTGGTGCTGATGTAGTTGGTCATATTGGGAGCAGAGGGGTGAACTTTGGTGATTTCTGCAAAACCATTGACATCGGCATTGACCTCCAAATAAACCGTTGCCCCATGACTAAAGACTTCCATTGCATTCGCAAATGGAAAACTATTTTGTTCGTAAGATAAGGTAATATACTTGCCTCGAAAAGCATCATAAGGGTCAACAGGACGTGGCTTGAAACGGTAAATTTCGCCTGTGGTCAAGGTGTCTTCGTGTGTAGCAATAAGGTAGGCAGGGTAGGCGATGTAGAGCGCCATGACGACAAAAAAAGAAATGATTAAATAGCTTGGTTTTTTCATTGGTTACAGGAATTTATGCGTTTGACGTAATGGTAACAAGAATTTTCTTTTCGTAAGAATTTCTTTTGTAGAAAGGATTCTTATGAATCTTCAAATTCTTGCTTGAGGCGTTTGGGATTTGGGTTTTACTGATATTTATTCCTATGAACTTTTAAATTCTTGTTTAAGGCGTTTGGTAAGGATATAGTTCGCAGTCAAGAATCCAACTCCAATCACCACAAAAGCGATGCCCTTCAATAAGAAATCCAAATCACTGTCGAAGAACCGAAGAATTAACAAAGTCGCCAAAAAGAAAGAACCTGCATTGACCAAAGTCACCAAATGGAGCTTTATGCCTTGGTTGACATAATACAATCCCCACACAAAAATATACAAATTGAAGACTGCTCGTGCCCAAAACTCTCCCATAGACAAAGCAACCAAAATACTAATGAAGACCACACTTGGGAAGGCCAAAATAATATAATTTACCTGCTGTCCTTTTTTCCAAAATTTAATCGCCAGTGTCTTGAGGATAACAACTGCAATGAGTAAAACTGCAAAATTAATCCAAGTCACCACTTGAGGATAATTGCGTCCCGCAATCCATTCTTCAAAATCAATTTTATGAATATTCCATTCATAGGTAAGTACCATCGAAAAGACGAAAATCCCTGCAATACCAACGGTTTGAAAGGGGCGTGACCACATACTTTTCTCTTGTCCAAAAAACTGTTTGCCAAGCATATACAGAAAAGTGAAAATGATGGCATCTCCCATCAACCAATTCAAAGTAATACGATTCTCAAAGACATTGTGTATAGCAATAACGAAGGTGATAACCAATGTCCAACCAAGTAGATTGGCTCTCACCCTGTCCCCAAATCCCACAAAATTTTCAGCAGCATACCCTTTCTGCAATACCCTCAAATTCTTCCACAAATGCGGCAAAGCTGCCAACAACAATGCCCAATACCACACGCTTTCTCCATGATTTCCTGCGCCTACTGCCCAGCTTGTGATGCAAGCTAAGTAGAGCATACAAACCAAAGTGGCATTGCTGAGATAGAGTAGGGGGATGGTCAACAAACTCCAAACGAAGATGAATTCGTCTATATCGCCTGGTAAATTGTAGGTCTGACTAATCAATGCCATACAACTCGCCAACATCAACATCAAAAATACGGCTGTGCTTTCTGTCCATGCATCGGAATCCGATTTTTTGAAGAAGGCATACCCATAGATGATTTGTGCTGTTACCAAAGGAAG
>JBGCDY010000148.1:0-4826 GCA_045105835.1 Chitinophagales bacterium | reverse complement strand
TTTGACCATTCCAGAGGCTTATGGTGGATTGGATTTTGGTCATGTTGGTTTGGGGCAAATCATGGAAGAAATGGGACGCAATTTGACTGCCTCTCCCTTGTTTTCAACCGTTTGGTTGGGCGCAACGGCTATCAATTTGGCGGGAAATGTGATGCAAAAAGAAGCGCTTTTGCCTGCAATTGGAGAAGGTAGTTTGTTGGTCGCTTTGGCATTGGAAGAAGGTAATCAACACCGCCCGAATCGTATCTCAACGACTGCAACAGCATCAGAAGGCGGCTATGTTTTGAATGGCAAAAAAGTATTTGTGTTAGATGGTCATGTAGCGAATAAATTGATTGTCGTGGCTCGAACGGGTGAAGGGAATGAAGGCATTAATTTGTTCTTGGTAGATGCTGCTGCAAGTGGTGTGAACATCGAAAGAAAATGGATGATGGACAGCCGCAATTCTTCAACAGTGACTTTTGAGAATACGCCTGCGGAAATGTTGGGCGAAGAAGGTCAAGGTTTTGCAGCTTTGGAGAAAACGATGGACATTGCTCGAATTGGTTTGTCGGCTGAAATGTTGGGAACGATGCAAGAGGCCTTTGAAAGAACGATTGCTTACTTAAAAGAACGTACACAGTTTGGCGTTCAAATTGGTAGTTTCCAAGCTTTGCAGCATCGTGCGGCTTTGATGTATTCCGAAATCGAATTGTGCAAATCTTTGGTGATTAAATCTTTGCAGGCGATTGATGAGGACAGTCCTAAATTGGCTGCTTTGGCGAGTATGACCAAAGCGAAAGTGGGCGAAACGATTCAATTGGTGACCAATGAAGGTATTCAATTGCATGGTGGTATTGGTGTGACCGATGAGGAGGAGATTGGCTTTTTTATGAAGCGTGCAAGGGTAGCGCAGCGTACTTTGGGTGATTTTAATTATCACTTGGATAGGTTTGCGAAGATGAATGGGTTTTAAGATTGAAGTGAACCAACTTAGACCAACTTGCCCAACTTGCCCAACTTGCGCTCGTTTATAACGAGTGCTTAATTATTCTTGTCGTTTTTAACGACTTTAGTACAAAAGCAAGTAGTTTCGTATCGTTGCAGACGATAAAATACCTACACTCTCGTTGCAAACGAGCGCGAGATATGAGAGATATGAAATGGACAAAAACCATTAAATAATGTAACAAAGCCTACTGATTCAGTGGGCTTTGTTGTTTACAAACACAAAAATACTATGTTCAAAAAAATCCTCCTTTCCCTCCCAATCCTTCTCTTACTCATTGGAGGATTTGCTTATTCTTCCTTTTCTCCCTTGTTACCCATAGCAACAGGCTATGCTGCCAAACAAATGTGTTCCTGCCATTTCATTGCAGACCGAACACAAGAAAGCATTCAGCAAGATGATTTGGAAAGTTTCCCATTGAATTTGACCGCTACAACTATTGATGAATCGAACCAATCAGTTCGTTCCACATTTTTTGGAATGGCGGAACAGAGAGCCGTTTATCGAGACAATTTGGGTTGTGTTTTGCTGCAAGGTGATGATGATTACAATGTGCAGTTGGAGTTGCCAAAGTTTAAGCGAGATATTTCTGGGGATTGGCCGCTTGGTGAGCAAAAGACAGTGAATAAAGTGGAGGGAGTTGATTACCAGAAGCTACAAGAAGCCATTGATGATGTGTTTGACCCTTCTTTGGAGATGGACAGCATCAGAACAAGGGCGGTTGTGGTGATTTATAAAGATACGCTGATTGCAGAAAAGTACGCCAAAGGTTTTGACAAGGATACAGAGATTTTGGGCTGGTCGATGAATAAGAGTGTGGTGAATGCCTTGATTGGGATTTTGGTGAAGGAAGGAAAAATGAATCTCGAACAAGACCATTTGTTTGCACATTGGACGGACGAACGCAGCGCAATTACCTTGAATGATATGTTGCAAATGCAGAGTGGCTTGGATTTTAAGGAGAATTACACCACGAAATCAGATGCAACAGAAATGTTGTTTATGTCGGAGAATGCAGTAGAGGTGGCAAGCCGTCCTCTATTGGAGGTAGCACCTGGAACGAAGTGGTATTACTCAAGTGCCACCTCCAATGCCTTGATGGGATTGGTTCGGAAGCAATTTGAGAACCATGACGACTATTTGAAGTTTCCACATGAGCGTCTTTTTCAGAAGATTGGGATGCACTCTATGGTATTGGAGATTGATGAATCGGGCAATTACATTGGTTCTTCTTTTGGCTATGCTACACCAAGAGATTGGGCAAAGTTTGGTTTGTTGTATTTGAATGAGGGCAATTGGTATGGCGAACAGATTGTGGATACAAGTTGGGTAGAGTTCAGCCGACAAGTTGCGGAACAAAGTAAAGGTTTGTATGGCGGTCATTTTTGGCACAATCACGACCACGCCAAGTTCAAAGATGTGCCGACGGATTTATTCTATTGCAGTGGTTTTCAAGGTCAATATGTGTATATTTTTCCCTCCAATGATTTGGTGGTGGTGCGCATGGGACTGAATGAAGGGGAGGGATATGATGCGAATGGTTTTTTGAAGGGAGTGATTGAAGCAGTTGGTGATTAGTGTAGTGATTGAGGCTTTGATGTGAAAATATTGCAATTAACTGTGAATTGATTTTTTGAAACGGAAAGAAATACTTTGCAAGTTCCAAACTTGCACATCAAATATTTCTCGTTTTTCAGATTTGATTTTGAAGCCAAAAGATTCAATTTGTTCTTCCATTTTATCAAGTAATGAGAAGATTTGATTATCAACAATTTCACAGTATTCTTCAAAAACTGCTATCTGCTCTTTTGTAAATGAATGCTGGATAATTGAGCCAATGACCAAGTTATCCTTTTCTTCTACAACTGTTATTTTCGCTCTTTGAACACCTGTTTTATCTTCAAGTATTTGATTCATGGTTCATGTTTGATGTAAAAATATTGCAGTATCACTCCTTTTCAAGCGAAGAGAAAAAATCATCTGAATTCAAAAACACTGTTGTTTTTGGCATTGCTTTCTTGAAGCTCTTTTTTAATTTCTTGAGATATTTTTTAGAGAACTGATTGTCAAACAATAATAGTTCATCCAAGTTTTGAAGCGTGAAAATCTCATCGGGTAATGCCTCCAATTGGCAGCCCGCCAAACTTAGTTCTTTCAGTTTCTTCAAATTGCCGATTTCTTTGGGTACTTCGTTTAAGGTGTGTTCAGTCAAGTAGAGTATTTCCAAATTGACTAATTCTCCAATTGAAGAAGGAATACTTTCCAAGTTTGGGGTGTTCAGGTTGGGATTCATGATTAAAGAAGTCACCAATTCAGGTTGTACCAAAGCGTCACTAAAAGAAGAGCATTTGGTACAGGCTTTAGGAGTTGGTTTTGCAACTTCAAGTACTTTGGGAGGCAGTAATTTATCCAAAAAACGGTTTGTGTTTGCCTTGTTTTCTAAGAAAGTCCAAGAAGTAGAATTAGCAGCTTTGATGGCAAATGCTCGATTGTGAAGTTGCTTGATGTATAGGCTATTATTTTCTTTATCAAGGGTCATGTTCTCTTTTCCATAACTTACTGATAGCATTTCATAGGTTATTGTTAATACATCAAAACCTTCTTCTTCAAAAGAATTTTCTTCGTCATTTTCCTCTTCTAAATCATTGAAAGACATCGTCATTTCAAAAGAATAAGTGATGATGGCGTATTTTGCTCTATCTATTTCCATACTTTCGGATACCTCCTCTATCACAGAATTGTGTATCAAAATGTTTATCGTGCTATCTCTATTTATTTCGTTAATCGCTCCTAATAACTGTTCTTTGGGGACGAGTTCAAACAATTTTGGGTAGGTCATATCGAGAAGCTTCTCATTGTTTTTTTGTTCAACAGCTAAAAAGAATTCAGTGAATGCTTGATGAATTTCTTGCTGTTCGTTGTTTAGTGAAGAGGTGTCTACTTGTGCGTAGATTTGCTTGGGAGAGGAAAGAATAATGCTCAAAAAACAGAGGGAGAGAAATTGGTAGAAGCATTTTTTCATGGAGATTTTTTTTTGTTGATAGGCAAAATTCATCGTTTTCAAAACGAATAGGGACTTCTTTTAGTTCCTCTCTCAATAAGTTAAAACCCCTACTCCAACAACAGTATCTTTTCCCAGATTGCTGATTTTGGGGCGGGAAAGTATTGAAGCCAATGGGTTATGAATAGGTAAGATTAGAGTAAGAAAGAAGGGTTCATTAAAGGCTTTCAAGACAACTATAAAGAAAAAAACTTGTTACAATAAAGTTGTTTGAAGTCATTTAATAAAAAACAGTAAAAAATATGTCAAATATAGTTGAAACGAAACATCTTGGTGAAGTATTGAAAAATCATTCTCAAGATATGACGGGTAAAGTGGTGGTTATCACTGGAACGACCAGTGGTACTGGGTTTGTGTGTGCCAACGAAGTAGCCAAAAAAGGTGCTACCGTAGTATTGTTAAACCGTGAAAGTGAAAGGTCGGAAAGTGCGCTTCAGCAATTACAGGGCGCAGTTCCTAATGGGAAATTTGACGCTATTACCTGCGACTTGCAGAGCTTCAAAAGCGTGCAAAATGCGGTGAACTCTATTAAGAATAAATACGAAGTTGTTGATGTTTTGGTCAACAATGCAGGTGTGATGGCACTCAAGGACCAAGCCACAGAAGATGGTTATGATGTGCAGATGCAAACCAATGTCCTCTCTCATTTTCTCATAACCAAGGAATTGTTTCCTTTACTCAAAAAAGGCGAGGATGGTCGAGGCGTCAATCATTCTTCTATGGCACGATTGGGGCCACCATTGGCAAGTGAATACTTTGAGAAAAAAGGAGGTAATC
>JBGCDY010000147.1:0-2884 GCA_045105835.1 Chitinophagales bacterium | reverse complement strand
GGTATTGTCTTTGAGTAAGAAAGTGAAAGAATTGAGATTGGTGAAGGCGAGGAATGAGGTTTTTGGTGGGTAGAAT
Organism: Chitinophagales bacterium; assembly: GCA_045105835.1. Classification (GTDB taxonomy): domain Bacteria; phylum Bacteroidota; class Bacteroidia; order Chitinophagales; family UBA2359; genus JAUHXA01. The sequence continues at coordinate 2,808 of JBGCDY010000147.1, read as the reverse complement.
GGTTAGTACACTACAATATTAGTTTTTCTATAGTATGCGAAAACTAACGTATTCCTCCCCCTCGCCCCCTCCAAAGGGGGAATAAGACGTGTGTCCCCCTTTGGAGGGGGATTTAGGGGGAGGAAAATTGACGGATTTGGTCATAGAATGATGTCGATAAATTTATGAGTTAGTTCACTGTCGTCATTTCCCAGCGAGAATTCGATTGGTCTGCCTCACCAAATTCACATACAATTCTTCTCGTTCGATAACATCCATTTTCAGTACCGATTTATTGGTTGGATTCATGGTTTGGTATTGATTCAACTCATCAATGACTTCAAACAAACAAGGCCTCAAAATAACAATCAAAATGACGGCACCCTCGTTTTCGGCAGCCTTCAATAAAGGCGGTAATTCATTTGAAATAATGAAATCCGAAGCGAGAAAATCAGCACTAACCAACAAAATAATGACTTTGGTTTGGTCGATAGCCGATGCTATTTCAGCCTTCCAATTTTGACCAGGGAGAATCTTACTGTTGTCCCAAAAATTAATTTGGTCTTCAAAGGGTTTGAAGTGCTTTTTGATTTCGTCGAGATAGTTTTTGTCTGAAAGACTGTAACTTACAAATACCTTGTCTCTGATTTTTTCAGAATTGCCAGCATATTTTTGCCTTGCCAAGAGCGGAAGCGTATCCAATTCCTGTTGTATATAAAACAAGAATTTTTCAAAATGCTCTTCATGTAAGGATTGAGTTTCTGAATTCTGATTGCTTATGGTGCTTTTACGCTCTGCAAGTTTTTGGTTAACAACATTTTGGACTTCGTTTAAGAAAATCGCTTTGTATTCAGGAGAGTAAAAATCCTTTAGCCTTTCCTTCAATATTTTAAATTTCTCAATAGCTCTAACCCTTTCTGAAAAGGTCAAATTTCGATTGCTAAAATAAGTCGCTTCTGTTCTTATGATTCTTTCTTCGTCCATTTGTTGTTTTTTAATTTTTGGCTATTGCAGAGGTAAAAATAACCAAAACTTAAATCATTGTCGAAATAATCCTTTTATTTTGAGCCTTCAAATAGTTTTTACACAAGCTTCAAAACCATTTTCTATGTCCTCCAAAAAAATCCTAACCATAGGCATTTTAGCCCATGTCGATGCAGGCAAAACCTCCCTAACCGAATGCCTATTGTACGCCTCTGGTGCGACCAAAAACCGTGGAAGCGTGGACAAGGGTTCTGCCATTACGGATGGTTTGGAGCTGGAAAAAAGTAGAGGTATTTCCATCAAAACCGCCACTGTTGATTTCCATTGGAAAGACACACACATCAACCTTGTAGATACGCCAGGACACATTGATTTTTCGGCAGAAGTCGATAGGGCTTTGTCGGTTTTGGATTTGGTCGTTTTGGTGGTTTCGGCAGTCGAAGGAGTGCAAGCACATACCCTGAATTTGTGGGAAAGCATTCGAGAACGAGAACTGCCTGTGCTGGTTTTTGTGAACAAAATAGACCGTGCGGGCGCGGATTTGGAGCAGGTTTTTAAAGACTTTGAAAAGGATTTGGGAGCGCAATTGTTTGCTTTGAACTATGGAGAAAACAGTCAGCCAGAAGCTCCAAAAGTGATAGACTTCAAAAACCTACAACGGTATCTCGATACACCCATACTCGAAAAATCCTTTGAAAACTTAGCCGATTTAGACGAGGAATTTTTAGAAATTTTCTTGGAGAGCTCGCTCCGAGAACTTGGGGGAAATACGGGTGATTTGGCTTCAATTTTTGAAAAAGCCAAAGGACAAATTGAAGCACAAAAGCTGGTAGGGGTATTGTTTGGCAGCGCAAAAATGGGCTTGGGGATTGAAGCCGTATTGGAAACGATTACCACTTTGTATCAAGCTAAAAAAACGACACAAAATACCTCTTCTGCAAAAATATTCAAGGTAGAATACGATGCCAAATTTGGGCGTTTGGCGCACCTGCGGTTGTATGGTGGAAATTTGAAAAGCAAGGATGTTATTTGGTCTCAGAACCTTCAAAAAGAGCTTAAAATCAACCAAATATTCCAGCGAAAACTGGGCAAATTGGAGCAAGTCGGACAGCTTGCAGCGAATGAAATTGGAATTGTGACTACTTCTGATTTGGTTTTGGCAGGAGATGTTTTGGGGCAAGCAATATTTGAAGGAAACTTCAATAAAATTCACCAAGCTGTATTGAGTGTGCAAGCCATTGCAGAAGCCGAAAAAGACTATCAAAAGTTGGGCGAAGCCTTGGAGTTGTTGAACATTGAAGACCCACAACTCGATTTCCAATGGTACAAATCGGAGCGTGAATTTCACCTCAAAATACTGGGTCCTATCCAAACCGAAGTCCTCAAAGACAGCCTTGCGAGTCGCTTCGGTATTGCCGCCAATTTTTTACCTCCCAAAGTGATTTACAAAGAAACTCCAAAACGCTCTGGGCAAGGGCTTGTACGCTATACGATGCCGAAACCTTGTTGGGCGGTGATGCTCTTTTTGATAGAACCTGCACCGCTTGGAAGTGGCGTGAATTTTACTTCAAAAGTATGCACAAGCGACATCGTCCAAAAGTATCAAAATGAGGTGGAGCGAGCTGTACCTTGGTCATTGAAGCAAGGCATCAAAGGTTGGGAAGTGACCGACCTAAAGATTACTTTGATTGCAGGAGAAGATCATGTCATGCACTCCAATCCTGGTGATTTTTTGTTGGCAACTCCACTGGGCATTATACAGGGTTTGGACTTCGCAGATACCAACTTATTGGAGCCGATGTATGCTTTCCAAATTAAGGCAAAGGCTGAATTGTTGGGGGCAAT
>JBGCDY010000146.1:0-17392 GCA_045105835.1 Chitinophagales bacterium | reverse complement strand
CAAAGGGGAGATTCTCTCTACAAAATTGCGACCCAATTTAAGACCACAACGGATTATATCAAAAAAATCAATAAACTCTCTTCCAACACCTTATATGTTGGGCAACAACTAAAAGTACCGAACCAAGGTGGAAATTCTTCAATACCCGATTCCAACGATTCAACAAATGATGACATTTCCATTTATATCGTCAAAGGCGGGGACTCACTCTATCAAATCGCATGGCTTCACAATACCACAGTCGAATCCATCAAACAACTGAATGGACTCAAAAGCAATGCTTTGAATGTTGGGCAACGCCTTAAAATCCGAGGAAGTTCGCCTGGTGGAGGAGATACAAAAGATGACCCTATTGATGTATCGGACAAGGAACCCACGATTCCCACCACAGATGTAGAATACGAATACTATCGGGTCAAATCAGGGGATTCTCTTTGGAGTATCGCCCAACTTTTCAATACCACAACTGCTGGAATACGAAGCCTCAATCAGCTCTTCAATAACAGTTTGAGCGTGGGACAATTATTGAAGGTGAGTAAAAAAACAACAAACACAACACCTCCAGTTGAAGTAGAAACAGGTCTTTCTTTCGATTATCAATTTACAATTAAAGATACTGTTGGAGCTTGCGACCAAAACTATGCGGAAGATGTCAGAAAGGTACAGGAGCGATTGCTGCAATTGGGTTTTCTTTCACAAACAGCCTTCAATGCCGAACAGTCACCTTTCAGCAGTTTGACAATTAGTAAATGGCAATTGTCAGAAACGATTGAAGCCATCAAAACTTTTCAGAAAGTGGTTATTCAAACCACCAAAGTCGATGGCTGTATTTCGCCTGTACACGAAAGTTTGATGTTTTTGAACAGTGCAGTTGCGCCCATTTCTGCCGCCAAATTGCAACAAGTTCAAGCAGCTTACAGTATCTTCAATTTCAAATCCACGAATGGAGAAGAACTCGTTGGAGGTCTTCAAAAACCAGTAGGTGCGACCAATTTTGGGAATTTGAAAATTGATGTTGCCAATGTACAAGAGCGTTTGGTACAGTTGGGAAATCTCTCCAAATGGCATGGCGAAACGCCTACAAGTGCCACGGTTTCGTCCACAAAAATTCACCACACCCTTACGGCACTCAAGCGTTTTCAGGAGCAGAAAGTGGTGTATTGGCGTGGAAGAACGGGGAATTTGGGAAAGGTGGCGGAAAACTATAAATATGGTATTGCGATTCCCCAAGATTTGACTCATCACCTACTGGAAAACTACACAGATTATCGCTTGACCTTTCCATTGCCAGACAATCTCGCCAAAAGGGATTTTGCAGAGTTTAATAATTTTCCGAAAGCCAGTTTTACGGAGGATGTGAGGGGCATTGCTTATATGGGAAAGGTGAAACCACAAGACATAGCTTTGTGGGAGTATAGGAAGTTGGGATTGGATGACATTCAGGCGAGGGCATTGAAGTACGTGTCGCAACATGAGGGGAATTTTGATGCAATCAATAGCTATGACAAAGCCTTGTTTTCGTGGGGTTTCATTCAGTTTGCAGGAGGAAATGGAGGTTTGGTGAGTATGTTGGGAATGATGAAACATTTGCAGCCTGAGACTTTCAAAAAATATTTTCAAAGTTTTGGGATTGATGTCGAATACAGTATTCATACTGTCCGCAAAGACATTCGACGGGCAAATCTGGTGATTTTTGACCGTTTTTCGGGGAAAATGTATCGGGGGCTTCCTGCGGAAAAATACTTGAAAGACAATAAGTTCTTGTTTGGCGTGTTTATTCGTGCGGCTTATGACAAGAATGTGCAGTTGGCACAGATTCGGGCTGCAAAGGATAAGTATGTCATACCAGCCATCAAAACCAAATTGGACATCCGTGTGCCTGTGATACAAAAATTGAGCAGCAATAAACGCACTGTCACCAAGACTTATATCGGTGCAGCTGCTTCGAATTACAAAACGATTTGGGAGTACCGTTCGCTCAAACAGAAGGGACAGATTCGGGAATCGGTGATTGACTTCCAAAGTATGCCCATCTCCAAGATTATTCGCTCCGAAATGGGGCTAACGGTATTGATTGATTTGACGGTGAATCAGTGGATTCACAAGACCCGTGATTTGTTTATGAATGCGGTCTATAAAATCGCCATGCAAGACCATCTTTCGACACTTGCTCAAATCTCGAATGTTAATGAATTGAAGGTATTGAAGGAAATGGAGACGAAGGCAGAGCCTAAATTGAAGTATCGAATCCAAAATATTCGATTGAATAGTGGCTTGAGTACTGCGAAGTAAGATTTTGCACTTCTACTTCAACCAAACCCCAAACTGAAAGCCCATATAAAGCAGAAAAAGAGCTGCTGCGAAGCCCATAATTCCATAAGCTACTTGTATTGTTTTTGAATTACTTGAGCTTGTTTGACTTGATTCTGTTTTTGCAGTATTCATAGCTTGTGGTGTTTGATTATTAGAAAAGAAAATCGATTGTATTGAATACTCAATACAATGCTTTGATAAGAAAAGTTCCTCCCAAAATAAAAAACTCCCGAAGCCCGTCCAAAAGCTTCGAGAGTTAAAACATTAATCTATATCTATTGTGTTAAATCTTGAACGTAGTCCGATAGATTTCTTTGAAGGTTTATTTCACCATCATTTTTGCCTGCGCTTGTCCTCCTTCAAATCGAACAACACACAAGTACATACCTGATGCAAGGCGACTACCATTGAAGGTTAGTTGATTTTTTCCTGCAAAAGCGTCTGTATTTTCTTGGTGGATCAATTGTCCATTTAGATTGAAAATTTGTAGTTCAACGCTACTCGATTGAGCCAAATCAAAACTGATGATTGCTTGGTTTTCAAATGGATTGGGAGAGATTTGAAGGCTGCTTCTTTCTGCAATATTGGCTTCGTCAATCGAAGTAGAAAGGGAGTTGGTGAACTGTAATTCATTGACTGCGAGAGCGAAATCTTCAAAACTGCTGCCATTTCCTTTGATGCTGAACACGACGGATAGTACATCTGTCACATCTTCCAAAATATCTCCATTTGCATTTTCGAAATCCGTGAAATAAAGCTCAAAATTGCTGCTTTCTTCGGTCAATTCGATGCTGGTACGGTACTGATTTGCCCATGCTTCAATGCCTGCTTTGGTAAGGGTAATTTCTACAGTTCCCAAGCCACTTGCTGCAAATTGAAGGGTATTGAAGGAGCTTACATCTAGACTTTGATTCCCTGTTTTGAGCATTTTGAAGGCAGAAATGTAGTCTTTTACATTTCCTTCTAAGTGAATGCCACGCTCCAAAAGCAAAGTATTATCTTCAATAAAATCAGTGGGTGTGTGTGCCAAAACTTCGTAAGTGTTGAGGTTTACGCCTTCTGCCACATAGTCCAAACCCCAAGGTGCATCAGCAGTGTAAAGTACATCAACTTGTGCGCTGCCATTGCTTTGAAGCGAAAAGCCAAGGTCAAATACACCCCCTGTTTGGATTTGAATAGACTCATATTGCTCGCCAGATAGGGTGATGCTTTCTTCAAAATTTGTGCGTTCTGCTGTTTCAGAAGTTGTTTTGTTTCCTTGCAAGGTCAAAGAAGTTGCTTCATTGGTATTGCGGATATTGAGGTGTAGGGTACCATTTTGGTAGTAACCATTTTGAACGAATACCGCAGGTAATGCTGGAGATTCATTGGCATAAATAATGTCGTAGTTCTGCCCCATTGCAGCCAAAACGTCTCCAATTATTTTTTGGGTAAAGTGTGGAGCTGTTGACCATACTTGAAAGTTTTGGTAGTTGGCTCCCGTAGGATACTGCTCTATAATCCAATGGTTTTCGACGGTTCTTTGTCCTTCGGTATCGGTAGAAACAGAGAATGAAATGGCATATTCTAAGTCGCCATTGGGTTTGCGGATGGTAGAAAGGATGAAGGGTTTGCCATTGATATAAGCAAATCGAATATTGTCTAAGCTTCCTCCATTGAGTCGGTCACAGATAGCCTTGGTGTGGTCATACACGCTGTTTTCAGTACTTGTAGCGAGCATTGCAGCTATTCGTTTGCCTTCATCGAAGTAATCCACTGCAAATACTTCTTCCGCATTTGTTATGCCCAACAAGTCTTCTGGAGTGGTGATGTAGGCTTCTACTTCTCCAAATGGATTGGTAGGAATATAGTCTATTAAGTCAGAATTGCTTTTTTGTTGGTTTGCAGTAGCAATCCCCAGTTTTTGTTTTTTTGCTATGAAATCAAATTCTTGTAATGATTTGGTATTGTTGTAGTCAATGCGTTCGGCTTTGGTTCTTTGGAAATTGCGTTGTGCGATTTTGCTTGCCAAGTCACCATTGCTTTCTAATCCACTATCGTTGCCACCATCGGCATCTCCTGCGGTTTTGGTGAGGTCGTTGATGTCTTCTGTTTGAATGGCAGAGATGGGATTGGCAGTCACATAAAAGATGGCATCATTGAAGTCGTTGTCACAATTTGCATTGTCGCGTCGAATGTCTTCAAATCCGAATACAATCAAGTTCTCGTCTGTATCTTCTAATAGTACGATGTGGTCTTGAAGGCTGTCTGCTTCTTCTGGATTGAAGTCTGGGTTGGCATAAAGTGTCCAATTTCCATCAGTAATTCCTCCAAGGTCAGTACTGTTTCCGTTCCCATTACCGTTCCCATTCCCATTCCCATTCCCATTTCCATTTCCATTGCCATTGCCATTGCCGTTTCCATTTCCATTTCCTCCGCCAGTATAGGTGCTCCCATCCCAACCATTTGCGATTAATACAAAACCGATTCCTGTATTTGGAGGGAAATTGCCAAGGTGAACTTTGTCGCCTGGATTGAGACCACCCCCACTTCCAGTCTTGGAAACATTTGGGAAGATGATGGTAATGTCTTCGGTATCAGGAGCAGTTGTTAGAGGGGTTTCTGTATCATAAGTGTAAAAACCCAGTACATTTTTGTAACCTGCGCCTTCATCTACAAAGGTAACCCAAACGTCTGCTTGCTCATCCAAAATAATGTCGGTTTCAACACTATCTGCAATGTATTGAGGGTTGAAGTCAGGTACGGGGAAGTATTCAGGTAGAGATGCTTCAATGTCATCTAACAGGGTTTGGCTGATGGTGTCTGCTGTTGTTAGGTAATCAGGTACGCCATCGCTGTTGTAAGTACCTAGATAATCATAGGTTTGTGCCTGTACGAAAATACAGAATAAAATTGCTAAAATGAATGTTGTTGATAACTTCGTGTGGTGTTTCATTTCGGGGCTTGTTGTTGTTTAAAAAAATTAAAAAAATAATGAAAAGGTGGTTTTATTTAAATATTTTCAATAAAGAGCCTATTTCTTGGACAAATAGCATGTCCAAAATTTAGGTTTATTTTAATTTTATTCTACTGGTTACTGGTGTATGTTAAATTACTTTTTTTTCTTAAATCCTGTTCGAGTCATATTGCCCCATCCAATGTCTTTTTTTCTCCACAAATCCCAATTCCCTTTCAATGCCCAATAGGTCACTCGTGGATGATAGATGATGGGTTCTGCCAGAGCAGTAAGTGCCAACATCAGAATATCCTTGACTTCTCGGTACTTGTAGTAAGAAGTCTCTTGGGTGTAAATGGCAAATATGGAAAAGAACGTCGAAAAGGCATAAACGAAAAGCAAGAGTGCGAAGAAGAACGGCCAATTCACTAAGCCAAACAAAGCTACGAGAATAAAAAATAAAATTCCGCCTGCTTCGATAAAGGGTGCGGCCCATTCGGCAAACAGCCAATATGGATAGCTGAGCATCCCAAGGACACCATATTTTGGATTGAAAAACATCTTGCGATAGATAGTCAAGCATTCAATTGTTCCTCTTGTCCATCGGTGACGTTGACTTCCAAGTATTTTATAGTTGTCAGGGGCTTCTGTCCAGCACAAAGGCTCTGGAATATAGCCTACTTGATATTTCTCTTTTCGATCACGCATGTAAACATGCATTCGCATGACCAACTCCATATCTTCTCCTACCGTGTCGTGTTTGTAGCCTCCTGCTGCAATGGCAGTATTGCGGTGAAAGAGTCCAAATGCTCCCGAAATCAAGAGCAATCCATTGATGGCACTCCAAGCCGTTCGACCCAAAAGGAATGCTCTGAAATACTCAATAACTTGAACACGAGCGATGAAATTATCTGGTGCTTTGACTTGTATCAAAGTGCCTCTTTTGATTAGTGCATCATTGACGAGCCATACAATTCCTCCAACAGCGACCATTTTTTTATCGCCTGCTTGCATAATTGGACCGACCATCTTCAAAAAGGCATCTGGTTCGATGATACAATCCACATCAATACAAGCAAAATATTCGGTATCAGCTACGTTCATGCCTGCATTAATGGCATCTGCTTTTCTGCCGTTTTCTTTATCTACAAAAATTAATTTGCTGAAAGCTGGATTGGCAGACTTGTAAATGCCTCGTACTTTTTTTGTAGGAATTCTTTCGTTGTAGAAATAGTCAATTTTGTAGAGGTCATAAGCGTCAATGGCTGTCTGTACCGTGTTGTCCTTGCTACCATCGTTCACTACAATCACCCTCAAATTGCTGTAATGAAGGGATAAAAGTGAGCGAATATTGTCCACAATTGTCATTGATTCATTGTACGCTGGCGCAATGATGGCAACAGATGGAAGTAGAGGAGAAGTTAATAATTCTTCATAGTCGGTTACTTCCTGTTGTTTTTTGTATTCCTTGACAATTTTTGCAGAAACAACGGCAATGACGATATAAGAAGACATGATGAAAATTGCGTAGAAAAATACGCCGTATTCAAAGAATTGAATTAGTATATCTAATATGTAGCCTAATATTTCCACCTAGTATGTTTTTTGTGCATGTTTGATTAGTAATTGAATATCTTCCCCCGATTCTCCTTTTAGTTCCTCCAATCTCTGGGCAGATTTTTCTCCAATCACATTCATAGCTCTCGCAATAGCCAATTGAATATCATAGTTTTTGATGGTAAATTGTTGTTCAAAGAACGAAAGATCCTCATCAGAGGTAAGTGTTTCTAAGGTTTTGATAATTTCTATCTTGAATTGATTATCCTTAGTTTGCTTAAAAGCATTTATCAAAGGCTCAACAGCTTCTTCTGTGCCAACAATAGCCAAAGCTTTGATACTTGCCAATTGTATTGCTTGACTATCATCTTGCAAAAACCGTGCAAGTTTGGGTGCCAACTCTGCTTGTTGGAACAATCCTGACATTTTTATTACAAACTCCACCACACTTTCGTTTGGATTGTCCATCCACCTATCAAAAATTGGAATTTCTTCCATAGGCAATTTTGACAATGCACTGTGCATTCTGTATTGATGCCATTCAGTTAATAAGCCTTTGTAATTGTCCAAGAAGGCGAGAGGATCGGTAGATAACTGAATATGAGCCACCATTGCCGCCTCATTTATCTTGAGATGTTTATGGCTCACCAATTCAAAAATAATTGGGTAGGCATCTATTATATCCATGGAACTTAGGGCAGAAATACCTCTAACTACTGTTTCCCAATGGCGACTTTTTAGTTGTTTGAGAGACTCTTCCTTAAAACCTAAGGTCAGGTAAAGTTCCCGTATTTTTGAAGCTGATTTACCTGCAATATATCTTTGCATAGAAAGCATTTCTTCCAACAATAGTTTTCTATGTAAGGGTTTGGAAATATCTAATAGACTAAGAGCTAAATTTTGTTCTTCACTGCTATCCAACATCTTTAGCATATCATCTTCATAATCGTCAGACACCAGTTCTGCAAGATAAGATTGATACTTGTCTATAAGTAAATTCACCTTTTTTTGCCTTTTGTTATCTACAACTCTTCTAATACATGTAATAGAGACCAAAATACAACTAAGACCTGCAAAACTTGCAGTGGTAAGGTAAATGTAATAGAGGACTAATTTTTCATCTAAATCGGAAGTAATGTTCTTTTTTCCATCAAGTGCAACATCTCTTGAGTTGATACCCAAAACCTCTCTTTGTGGCTTCGCTACCATAACTGATTGGTAGCAGAATAAGAGGAGAAGGTAAAAACAAACTTTTGAGAGTTGTTTCATAAGTGCTTTGTAGTGGTGGTTTTAAATTAATAATGACAAAACAATGTCAATGGCTAATCGGTTCTGTATTTGGTTTTTATCTTTTGAATACATACTGTTTTTTAGACTATCAAATTTACGAAAGGTTACTCAGAATCTACGTGTCAAAGCAAAGTTTGTAGACAAGATAGAAGTCTTTTTTTGTTCGCTGTTGGTTGTCAGTTCGTAACCAATAGCAGCCATGAGATATAATTTGTGGCTGAGTCCTTTTCTCAAGCCTATTTTTAGATTTTTTGTATTGGTTCTCAAATTATTTAAAGTCTGAAATGCTTGTAGGTCTCTCTCTGTAGTGCCTACCGTAACATCTGCAAATAAATAATTTTGCTCATTTTGCAGATACTTTCGCACCCGAAAAAGATGGGTTTGCCCATTTATCTGACCCGCTTTTATCAACGAAAAACGATAGTTTACCCAAATATTGTTGGTGTATTGCCCAAGAGATAGTATACCTGCAAAAATGGGCGTATTGCTGTCAAATAAGATATAACGAAAACCGCCTTCAACTTCGAGGTTGTCCTTTAGGTTGTGAAATACAGAGGCAGCCAAGGTGTAATCTGCAAAAAGTGAAGAGCTGGAATAAGCCAAAGATAAAAACGCATAATTGCGTTTGCTGAATTTTGGGTAAATTTCTACTTCAAATTGAGTCGCCTTCAAATCAAAACGATTGGTATGGTTCAAGCGTACACTCAAAGGCATATCTGGTATTTCTCTAAAGTATTCAATGCTAACAAACTGCCATCTAACAGGAGAAGACATCAAGAAGTCCAGATTGTAAGCCAATTGTATATGCTCATTGAAGTCCTCTGCTTCACTAGCGTCCTTCCATTTTTCCACTGTCTCTTTCAGTTCTAAAGCTTCTTTATTATCAGGATATTCTGATAATAAAGAAGCTGTTTTTTCCAAAGAAAGGGTGTATTTTTTATCCCAAGCCAAAACTCTTGCAAGCATTAGTTTTGCGTCAAAATGTTGTTGTTGAAGCTCAATAACTTTTTCCAACTGTTCGATTGCTTTTGCATAGTCCTTTGCATAAGCCGTCGTTTTTGCTTCTTCAAATAATGCATCGGTATCTACTTGAGCTGTTAAATTAATACAACTCAGAATGCTGAATAAACAGAAGGTGGAAAGTCCTATTTTTATGATTCGGTGAATCTCGTTCATAATAATTGGAATAAAACAGGTGGAATAGATTTGTTTTGTGGGCTTCATTTTGAAGACTTAGTATGAATTAACCTCACAAAATTAGTGAAAAACGACTACTCTACTAATTTTAATGTTTTAATCAATCTCTTAATTCTACTAACCAATTCATTGGGTTTGAATGGCTTTTGTATATAATCATCTGCACCTAAATTGAAGGCTTCTACAATCATGGGTTCGGCTCCTACTGTGGACAAAACCAAAATGGGAACAGCACTTTCACAATTTTCTCGGATATGTGTGATAACTTCAAACCCAGTGGAAAAAGGCATGTATAAGTCAGTGATGACCATATCTGGTTTTTCTGATTCAAAAAGTTCAACGGCTTGTTGTCCATCATTAGCTGCAATGACTTGGAATCCTGATTTTTTCATTTTAAACACCAATGCTTTCAAAATCATTGGTTGGTCTTCCGCAATAAGTATTTTCATAGGTAAAAGGTTTTAAAACGCTTAGCTAATGATTGCTTTTTTCAAAGATACAAAAAATATATACTTCATTAGCTATATTGTTGTTGTGTGTAACCTAATAATCATCAAGTTATATGCCAATTAGCTTGAGTAGCTAATGATATAAGTTGGAGTGAGTTTATACAAAAAAAAAATATTCGTAATCATTTGTAGACGCAGAATTAGAGCCTTATTGTTTTTGATTAACAAAGGTTTATTACCAAAAAAGAAATATGCTTTGCTTATGAAATAAAAAGCGTTGTTTGGGCTGCAATGACTTAGAATCCTGATTTTCTTATTTTAAACACATTTTGTAGGTGTTAATAAATATCCAATAATTTTTTTACTCTGATAATTAATTCCCTAATTCTAAAAGGTTTGGACACAAAATCATTTGCTCCCAAATCAAAAGCTTGAATAATTAGTTTTTCTTCAGTTACACCAGACAAGACCAAAATTGGCACATTACTTTTACAATCTATTCTAATATATGTAATGAGTTCTATTCCTGTCACAAAAGGCATATTAATATCGGTAATGACCAATTTGGGCATTTTCATTTTGAAAAGCTCCTGTGCTTGGCTACCATTGATGGCTGCATCGATCTCAAAACCTGCTTTTTTCATTTTAAAAATCAGGATTTTGAGAACCGTCTGCTCATCTTCCGCAATGAGTAACTTCATAAAGTCGAGTGTTAAGGTGTGTGTGAAATGCATCAACTAATAACCCCAAACTATTTGAAGTATTTGGTTGAGTCAAAAATATGGCAGACTTATGATGGTGAAAAAAATGGATAAACGTTTTGAAGGGGAAGGAATAAAATTTATAGAAAAAGAGGTATGCTTTTACTTATGCCGCCATAGGTAAGGAATGTTGTGGACGTGCTAACCGTTTCATTCTGCTAACTAATTCATTGGGTCTAAAGGGTTTTTGTACAAAATCACTTGCGCCTAAATCAAAAGCATCTACAATGGTCTGTTCTAAACCAATGCTGGACAAAACCAAAATAGGAACATTGCTGTTGCAGTTTTTTCTAATATGAGTGATGAATTCAAAGCCTGTTGAGAAAGGCATATATAGATTGGTGATGACCAAATCTGGTTTTTCTTCTTCAAAAAATTGGATAGCTTGCAAACCATCTACTGCTGCAATGACTTCATAACCTGCTCTTTTCATTTTAAATACCAAGGTTTTCAAAATCATTGGTTGGCTTTCTGCAATAAGTACTTTCATGTGGTGTTGAATGTTTGGTGTTTAATATAGATTTCCCATTTGCTTCAATTTGTATATTGAAACAATAGATAGAAAACATTTGATATTTCGTGGTCTGTGGTAGCTTTGTTGCAAAAGAGATTTTGCAAATTCAATTTATAATAGGCAAGCTACGTGCCAAAAAATAGAATGTTTCACTATTGTAATAGTAAATGTTTTATTGTGACAATCATATGATTTTTCTATTTGTCTTTGGTTCAGTTGGCTATTTATAAATGCACTGAAAAATAAGCTATATGTCTGTTAATCAGTAGGTGTTAATATATTTTAAATGGTGAATTTGTCAAATAGTAGAGAAAATAAGGCTTTCTGCAAAAAAAACATCTTTTTGATTGACTTTGGTCATAATAGAGTACAACACAATACACTATTTTTGTTTTAAGTGACTCAGGTTACGTATTTCTTAGAAAATTTGAAAAACTCTATACAGACGAGAATGAAATGAACCATTTTGCGATGAAAGCTAAAATCTATTTAGCTGTAAATCAAAGTAGTTTTCAAAGAACTCACTATCCTCATAGCAGAAACATTGAGTACACAACTTGAGTGATACTAACTTAAATCAAATCTGGTAAAAACATGAAGAAAGATATTGAAGGGAGGGGAGATATTGAAGTGTTGATAGATGCTTTTTATACCCGAGTGAAAGAAGATGAAGTGATCGGTCATTTTTTTACGGAAGTAATCACTCTTTCTTGGGAACATCATATTCCTGTGATGTACAATTTTTGGGAGGCAGTATTGTTTGAGGTAGGAGGCTATAAGGGAAATCCTGTATTGAAGCACATCGCCCTTCACCAAAAACAAGCTTTGACCCAAGTGCATTTTAGCCAATGGAAAAAACTGTTTTTTGAGACTTTAGACGAGCATTTTGAAGGTCAGAAAGTCGAGGATGCAAAGAAAAAAGTCGGGATGATGGAGCGTTTGATGCTCTACAAAATTGAAGCGAGTGAGGGGGGGGGGTTTGTTCAATAGAAAATAAAGACACCCTTATTTTAATTTTCATTCGTTCCAAAGGTTTGTCTATCTGCTCCCAAAATCTGCCCATAGCCTCCTTTTTGGACATACACAATTACTGCCGATTCCGAAAAATTCATTCCTTTGGGTAAACTCAATGTCACCTTATTTGAATTTGATGTTTGGAAAGCCACTGTTCGAAAAGTTCTCACCACATTGTCATGCTTCAATGTACGTCCATGATTTTCGCCTCGTTTCACAACATCTTTCAAGTTGCTTTCCACAGCGGCAAAGTGAATTTTGCAGTCCTTACAATCTCCTTCGATTTGATAATCTACAGTCAATTTATTTTTGGTTTTGTCCAATTGAAGCTTGGTCAACTCTATGGAAATGTGGTCATTTGCGGAACCCTCCAGCGCATTTGCGACCTCTTGGTACGCCAATGTTCTTTTAGAGCCTATAAATTCGGATACGCCATTCACAATCATTTGAGGGGTATAACTGCCTCGGCTCTTTAACCGCTGATTGTAATCACGTTGGCGATTGGAGAAATCCGCATGACTATAAGGGTCATTCCACCCCAAGTAATTCCAGTAATCCACATGAAAAGACAAACCATAAATAGGCTTTCCCGCCTTTTCGGCCTCTTCAATAATGTCCCTCAACACATGGTCTGCGGGAGGGCAACTGCTGCAACCCTGGGAGGTGAACAATTCGATGACTGCAAAGGGCTTAGAAGTGCTTGTGGGAGTTGTATTGGGCTGTAATTCAGTGTTTTTTGCGCCTGAATTAGCGGATTCGATTTGACTTTGTTCCACAGGATTAGTGTAGTTCACATTGGGTTTTTGGTTAAAAATTAGTCCCAAAATAGCTGTTAAAGAAGCCATTAAAATCAATGTTTTTTGAAAGCTCGTTGGCATGGTGTTTTTTGGTTGGTGATGTTTGAAAAACGCCATAGACAAAAACATCGTTTACAAATCGAGTCGAACTGTCTCAAATTAGCCAACAAAATGGTTTTGAAGGCTGATTTTTTACTTAAAAAAGATAAAATTCAAATCATTGATTGTGATTGATTTAGTTGGCTGAAACTTTGTTTTTGAACTTCAATGATAAAAAAGTATAAGCAAATCTTTTTGGTTATACTTTTTTCTTCTAAATTTACCCCGCAATCAGCAATTCAATCGTTGGAGTTTACATCCTTCAAAAAATTGCAGATTAATAATACAATGGAATTGAAAGATTTCCTTGCTTTAAATTTACCTTATTATAATATCCCTCAATATCTGCCAATATTGGGGGTTTGCCTTTTTATAGAGGACAGACATACGAAGATAAGATACTCAAAAAACAAGTTTTCGATTTTTTCACAAGCCCACAAAGCCCCGTTTGACCCCAATCTGTACCGCTTCCGTTCGATTCTTCGCACCCAATTTGCTCAAAATCGAACTCACATGAAATTTTACTGTTCGCTCCGAAATAAACAATTTTCCTGCAATTTCTTTGTTCTTCAAACCCTTAGCCAAGAGCTTCAATACCTCCAATTCACGCAAAGATGGTTTCTCAACGCCATCACTAATGTGTTGCATCAATTTGGACGCAATCACGGGCTGCAACAAAGAACCACCACCATAAACCACCCGAATCGCCTCAAAAATTTCCTGTCTTGACGCTCCCTTTAATAAGTAGCCTTTTGCTCCTGCTTTGATAGAACTCATGATGCGTTCGTCCGTATCAAAGACAGTAAATACAATTACTTTGGTCGAAATTTCGTTTTTTTGTAAAGCTTGAATAACTTCGAGTCCATCCATCAAAGGCATGTCCAAATCCAACAACAGAACATCTATTTCGGGGTTTGAATTGTTGAGTATTTTTACCGCCTCCAAACCATTTGAAGCTTCACCGACTATCTCGAAATCAGTCTGTGTTTCGATAACTGCTCGCAATCCCTCACGTACAATCAAATGGTCATCGGCAAGTAAAAGGGTGATATTCTTGGACATAATGTGTATTTTGAGGGCTAAAAGATGGTCAAAAACGGTTGAATATTGGGATTGTTGAGCCGAAAAAAGGGTTACTTTTTCACATCGTTAATATAAAAAAAGAACAGTAAGTTAGTTATCCTTGAAATTCAATATGCTTAATCCTACAAGTTTGAATTTGCATTTGAGTTTTGCATTTGAATTTGTTTAGTGTTCTGAATTAAAGAAAACAACCAGAACCTTCCATTCAGAAAACAAAATACCTCTTGTATTGAAGTCAAAAATCCCCTTAAAAGGACAAATTAAAGGTACTATTTTTGCACATCATTAGGTAAAATCTATCGCAGTTAGATGAACGAAAAGCTTATACAAGCAAATATTTTTTTGCAAAAAGCACTCCATTGCATAGACATTGCAGACTACAAAAACTGCATTGCAGCCTGTCTAAACGCTGCAAAAGCATTTAAAAATCTGCAAGAATGGAGAAAGTATGTGCAGGTCAATAACTTATTGATTGAAGCTTATTTAGAGCTTTCGCAATACGAAAAAGCCCAACAAAGACTGGCAGAACTGCAAACCCTTATCCCCACAAAACTCCCTAAAGAAAGTATTGAAGAAGTCCATTATGCCAATCATCAAGGAGATTATTGGAACCTAAAACACGACTACTCTAAAGCCCTTCAAAATTATCAAAACGCCTACCAAATTCGCCAGCATTTATTCGATGAAAAGTCGATTGAAATTGCGGATAGTTACAATCGAATCGGGAAGATATTTGGTCAAAAGGGAGAATTTGAAAAGGAGATGTCTTACTACCGTAAAGCCCTGAAAATAAGCAATCAAAACTTACAAACTCAATACTCTTTTACCGTTGACTGTTACCAAAAAATGGGCAGTGTTTATGGGCTAAAGGGCGACTACAATACCCAACTCATCTACCTCCAAAAAGCCCTCGATATTTGCCTACAACACCTCGATAAACAGCACATCCTTACGGCTTCTATTTTGGATGGAGTTGGGCGTGCGTATGCAATGAAAGAACGCTTTACAAAATCCCTGGATTTTCACCGCAAAGCTTTGTCTATCAGGGTAAATGTGTTGAGTGAATTCCACCACCATCTTGCTGATTCTTATTTTCACATCGGCTACTGTTTGCAGTCTCTCGAACAGTTTGAAGAGGCACTTGAAGAATACAATAAGTCTTATCGAATCCGCAAAAAAATATTTGGTAAAAACGACGCTTCAGTGGCAGCCTGCTACAACAATATGGGCGTTTGTTTTGGGCATTTGCGGAAGTTTTTTCGACAATTCGATTACCACCACAAAGCCTTAGAAATTCTCCTCAAAATTTTTGGCATCCAACACCACGAAGTTGCCTTCACCTACAACCAACTGGGCATTTGTTGGCAACGCCGAAATTTTCATGCACAGGCTTTGCAGCAGTTTCAGTTTGCCTTGATTAGCTTGGTCGAAGGATTTGATTCTCCCAATATTTACCAGAATCCACGCCTCAAAAAATATGAAATCAACCTCGAATTGTTGAATGCTTTCAGCAACAAAGCCACCTCTTTGTTTCATCACTACCAAACCCACAGCCAGTCCAAAAAAGACCTGCGAAGGGCGATGGTTGCCTTCCATGTTTCGCTTGAATTGATTGACCGAAAACGCCACAGTTTTCAGTCCGAACACTCCAAACTCGACTTGATTCACCGCTTCATGCCCGTGTATGAAGGAGCTATCCAAACTGCCTTAGAGCTTTACCGTTTGGACGGTTCGCAGCAATATCTTCACTTTGCCTTTACCCTTGCCGAAAAGGGAAAATCCGTCCTACTTCTTTCTTCCATCAAAGATTTGGAAGCCAAAGGAATCGCCAATATTCCTGCTGCAATGACCGAAAAGGAAAAATACCTGCGTCAACAAATTGCTAATCTCGAAAAAAGTATCTACCAAGAACAGACCATTGAAGACCAAGCGAATGAATTGAGAATGAGTAAACTGCAAAACCATTTGTTTGACTACCAACAACAATACCAAGATTTAGTCGAAAATTTGGAGCAGGAATACCCCAATTATTACCAACTCAAATACAAATTTGAAGTCTTGGATGTCCACGAGCTTCAAACAGCATTGAAGCGAGAAGATGCCAATAGCAAAGAAGGAGTAAAGGCATACATCTTGGAATATTTTGTGGGAGAACAAAATATTTACATTTTCCTTATCACCGCCGAAACCTTGCAGTACCACATTGTGGAGAAGCCAGATGATTTTGAGAAGATGGTCAAAAAAATGATTCGAACCATCAATCAATTGAGTCGCCAAAAATTTGCGGCTATTTCGCATGAACTCTACGAATTATTGTTTCCCCAGAACCTTCAAAATCAACTGCAAATCACCGACCACAATACCCGAAACAAACTCTACATCATTCCCGATGCTTCTTTGTTTTACCTACCTTTTGAAGCCCTGCTTTTTGAAGCACTTCAAAACAAGAAAACACCTTATGGCGAATTGCCTTATTTGATTCGACAATTTTCTATCAGTTACCATTACTCTACCAGTTTGCTTTACAATAGCTTACAAAAGAAACAAGAGCAAAGCACATTGTCCAGTTACGTGGGATTTGCGCCCATCTACAAAAGTGCCACCTCCAAAACCTCTCCAAAACGAGGGGGAGAAGTCAGCAAAAAAATCATTCCTTCGGCATCTCCCGCCATACAAAAAAACGCCATTCCTTCAGCAGCAGCCAAGCCCTCTTTTACTTCTTACCCTGCAAAACCAAAGCGGCAAACCATGCGAGCTGTTACGATTGAAGGCAAGACCTACCACGAATTGGTGCATACCAAATCCGAAGTTCAGGCCGTCCAAAAACTCTTTGTAAACAAAGATTTCAATGCCAAAAGCTTCTTTCACGAAGAAGCCTCAATTTCCAATTTTTTGAAGCAAGTAGCTGATTCCAAATTCATTCACATTGCAGCGCATGGAATTTTCAACAAAAAACACCCTGAATTTTCGGGAATCGCTTTTTCTCCATCAGAACAAGGTGCCATTTTTTACATTTCCGATGCCTATCACCTTCAATTGCAGGCGGATTTGGTGGTGTTGAGCAGCTGTGAAAGTGGCATTGGTAAGTTGTCAAAAAGCGAAGGCATGATGGCAATGAACCGAGCATTGCTCTATGCAGGAGCCAACAATGTGATTTTCACCCTCTTCAAAGTCTATGATGAATCCGCTTCCCGACTGACGTACTTGATTTTTGAAGGCATTGTGAATAGGGGCTTGACCTATTCCGAAGCCCTTCAAGATGCCAAATTGGAGCTGATAAAAGACATCACAACAACTCCCAAATCTTGGGCGGGTTTTGTATTGTTGGGAGGTTGAGTAACTCCAATAAAATAAACCCTGACTTTAATTCCCCCTTTGAAGGG
>JBGCDY010000145.1:0-11985 GCA_045105835.1 Chitinophagales bacterium | reverse complement strand
GCGTTGGAAAACCTGAAAAATACGTTCGTGGTATTCAGGCGCAATCCCAATACCATTGTCAGTGACGCTGACTCTCACCTTGCCATCTACTCGATCTGATGAAATGTTGATGACAGGAATCGTGTCTTTGCTTCGGTATTTGACGGCATTGGAAATGAGATTCTGAAAAAGTTGAATCATTTGATTCAAATCCGCCTTGACCGTAGGCAATTTTTTGGCGTTGATAATCGCATTGTTTTCTTCAAGATATACCTTCAAATTAATTTTGGCAACATCCAAAACCTCGTTCAAATTCACTTTTTCAAAAGGTTTTTGGTGGGTATTGACACGAGAATAAGAGAGCAAATCATTGATTAAAACATCCATTCGCTGCGTTCCATCCACTGCATAATTGATAAACTCCTTCAATTCTTGGTCTTCCTTCACCTTTCCATTCAAGCGTTTTTCAATCAAACCCAAAAAACTACTCACCATTCGCAAGGGTTCTTTGAGGTCATGTGAAGCCACATAAGAGAATTGACGCAAATCTTCATTCGTATGCTGCAATTCTACCGTTCGGGCTGCCACAATATTTTCCAGTTCTTCATTTTGTTGTTTTGCCGTCCCTGCCTCTTTTTCAGCTACTTCAATCAATTCTTCTGACAAAGCAAAAATCAAATAAGAGATATAACCACAACCAATCACCCCAATATTTCCAACAATGTATGCCACCCACATTTCGGGTTCGACATTGGCAAAACCACCATAGGATTTGACCGCAATCACCACAAAGTGTGCGCCCAACACAACAATTGCAGCAAAAATATAACTGCCGATGTGTTTTCGTTTGAAGGCAAACAAGCCTAAAAGTAGGTAAATCAGGAATAACTGGGAAAGGGTAACGTAGAGCCGCAGGTAATGAAACTGATTGGGAGAAAGAAAATCATTGACGATATTGTGAATAACAATCAATGCTACGGTACTAATAATCAGTAGGTAAGCAGAGATACTAATCTGCTTTTTGCGAATAAAATACAGAGCAAGAATCCCCCCTATTGCTCCAGTAATATCTCCAGCATACTTAAATACACCACCTCCTTCAAAGATGTGAAGGGGTATAGAAACTACCATTACGACTACCATCATAATCGCAGTGAAAAAAATATAACGAGATTTTTTTTGAACTTCTAAAGAATGGGACTCATATTCTTCCAAAAAATAATCTGTTATGTTACTTGTCCAATGACTCATATCTTACTCGACTTTTTCAAAGCACAACAATAGACAACAAATTCAATATAGAGACAATTTTAGCGAAAAACGAGCGAGTTGATTTTTGTAGGGGTTAGGGTAAGGGCAAAAAATATTGTCTTTAGTATTGAATAACCATTGCTATTTGTCATTTATTCTAATTATTGAAGAAAACACCTAATTAACGAATCGAAATTAAATAACCTGGTTGTTAGACCTTATACAAATCAAAACCAAGCATTTACCTTTTGAATCTTAAAACCAAAGGCTTTCTAAAACCAATAGTATAACAAATAGCATACCTAAATGAAGGCATGGGGCTTACTTTGCTAACGAAGTCAAAATTATATAAAACTTTTACAAAAAAAGGAGATTGATTTAAAAAATGTTAAATCAATCTCCTTCAACTATCTATCTCATTATAAGACAGTAAGAAACATCACTGTACAGCTTATATTAACCTGCAACCAATATTTTCTTACCCAATCTTTTTCTTTCGTTTTCGTCTAAGTATATTTTTCTCAAACGAATAGATTTTGGTGTAACTTCCACGTACTCATCTTCTTGAATGTATTCTAATGCCTCTTCCAAAGTAAATTTAATTGCAGGAGCAATTTTTGCCTTATCATCCGAACCAGAAGCACGAACATTCGACAATTTTTTGGTTTTGTTCACTTTTACCACCAAGTCATTGGCTCGTGAATGCTCTCCTACCACTTGTCCCGTATAAATTTTTTCACCTGGATCGACAAAGAATTTACCTCTATCCTGCAATTTGTCAATTGCATAAGGAATCACAACTCCCGTTTCTCCAGCAATCATCGAACCATTGGTACGAGAAGGAATGTCTCCTTTCCACGGAGAATACTCCTTGAAACGGTGTGACATAATCGCCTCACCAGCCGTTGCAGTAAGCATTTCATTTCTCAAGCCAATAATTCCTCTTGAAGGCATAGTAAATTCCAAAATCGTTCTATCGCCTTTCAAGTTCATCGCCAACATTTCTCCTTTTCTTTGGGTCACCATGTTGATTGCAGTACCTGATACTTTTTCAGGCAAGTCAATGGTCAATTCCTCAATTGGCTCACATTTTTTACCATCAATCTCTTTGATCAATACCTGAGGTTGTCCAATCTGCAATTCATAGCCCTCACGTCGCATTGTTTCGATCAATACCGACAAGTGCAATACACCACGACCATAGACCAAGAAAGCATCTGCAGAACCTGTAGGTTTCACCTGCAAAGCCAAGTTTTTCTCCAACTCCTTTGTCAAACGGTCTTTGACGTGTCGAGAAGTTACGAATTTCCCTTCCTTACCAAAGAAAGGAGAATTGTTGATCGTAAACAACATACTCATCGTAGGCTCGTCAATCGTAATCGGAGGCAAACCCTCTGGGTTCTCAAAATCGGCAATCGTGTCACCAATTTCAAATCCTTCAATCCCTACAACAGCACCAATCTCACCTGGATTGATTCTATCGGTTTTCTTCTTGCCTAAGCCTTCAAAAACGTACAATTCCTTAATACGAGAACGCTGCAAACTGCCATCACGTTTCACCAAGTTCACCGATTGATTCTCTTCCAACGAGCCTCTTTCCATACGTCCAATCGCAATACGACCGATATAAGGCGAGTGATCCAAAGAAGTAATCTGCATCTGTGTAGTTCCGTCACCTACCTTCGGCGCAGGAATATGCTCAACGATTCTATCCAAAAGATACGTGATATCCTCCGTTGGTTCGAGCCAATCTTCGCCCATCCAGCCATTCTTTGCAGAACCATACACTGTTGGGAAATCCAACTGTTCTTCTGTAGCATCCAAGTTAAACATCAAGTCAAACACTGCATCCTGCACCTCATCAGGGCGACAATTTTCTTTGTCCACCTTGTTAATAACCACAATCGGCTTCAAACCCAATTCCAATGCTTTCTGCAATACAAATCGAGTCTGTGGCATAGGACCTTCAAAAGCATCCACCAACAACAATACACCATCTGCCATATTCAATACCCGTTCTACTTCACCACCAAAATCGGCGTGACCAGGCGTATCAATAATGTTGATTTTGTAATCCTTATAGCGAACTGAAGCGTTTTTAGAAACAATTGTAATTCCTCTTTCACGCTCCAAATCATTGCTGTCCATAATCAATTCACCCACCTTTTCGTGCTCTTTGAAGAGTTGCCCCGAAATGAGCATCTTATCTACTAAGGTTGTCTTCCCATGATCTACGTGGGCAATAATCGCAATATTTCTAAGCTGCATAATGCTAATAATTTGATATTGTATTGTTTAGAAGTTTTCACTTCTGTTTTGTGTTCCCAATCGGGGCGCAAAGGTACGTTTTTTTGATTAAAAATTATAAAATGGTTTAAAACCAAATTGTTAAGTTTTATGACCTCCACAAATAATGGAAATCTCTAATGTTCCTCCCACCTACTTTTTCAATCTCTGAGAGGATTCTTTACCTCGCCTTACCTACGCCCATCTCCAATGCGTTTCCTACCAATTTGAATCTTATCCATTAACCAAACCTTCTCTGCCACCTGTCTCATTCCGTCAACCTTACTATCCAGCGTCTCCAATTCTTCCACATTTTCACATTCCCAGAGCCCTTTGACCAATTCTACTAAATTGACATAATAAATGTAATGATTTGTCAATTGCTGTTTCTTCCGATTCAAAAACGTAGTAAAACTGTGTAGATACTGTTCTAGCTGTTCCCCTACTTCAAAAGAATCAGGATACTCACAACAACGCTCATAGTAACTTTGTAACATCAAAGCCTTAGAAGACAAAAGCAATAAAACCTCCTTGTACTCCACCAATTGCAGCAAATGAATGCTTTCCTCATACTCTTCTTGCTGAAACCGAAGGCGAGCCAAATTGTAATAAAACGCCTCATCACTCACAGCCTCTTCAAAATCATACAAAAATACCTCTAACCACTTCAATTCCTTCAATAACAGTGCAGTCGTCACAATATTCTTATAGGTCGCATTCGGAATATTCCCTTCCTTCAATACCAAACCCTCCCCAATCTCAAAGCCATACACCTCAAAAATCGTCCGCAAATAAGAGCGGTTCCCCTGATTCAATTGAAAAATGCAATAATTGCGGGCCAAGACCAACATATCTTGTAATTCGCTTCGGTGAATTTTCTGTTTATATTCCTGCAATAAACGGTACAATTCCCGAAAATACGCCTCCTCCTTTGGCACTCTCAAACTCATGGCAGCCTGATAGTAAATCTGAATCGCAGGAAAACCAGCAAAATCTTTCCCTTTCACTTTCTCCAAAACCTCTTCCATCATTTCCCACTCATAAGGCTGAGACTGAAAACGTTGATAATTCAATGCCTTGCAATAATACCGCAGTTTATTTCCCCAATAAAATACATCCAAAGCATCCGACACCTCTTGCAAATTGGGTTCACGATTTCGCAATTCTGCCTCTTCAATCTGTTCATGCACTTCAATTTGCGCCTGCAAATCAAAATAAGCCCTCCTTCCAAACTCCATAACTTCCTCCTTCAATTGCCCCCCAAAAACCTGCAATTGTTTCTCCCAATAATGCCCAAAACCTCGCTCTCTATACGCCTTCGCCAATTGAAGGTCATAATCGCCTCTGCCCCTCCCCTTCGATTCCACCACCCAAAATTGCTCAACCAACTTCACCAACTGACTCGCCAATTGCTGCAATTTGATTTCCTTATAGCTTTCATTGGGATACAAGTGGCTGTAAACCCGTTCTTTCGTCAATCTCTTTGCAGGAGTGCTAAGGTTGGGAAACGATTTTTGAAGGTAATCCAATAGTTGAACCGCTTTTGGGTTCGTGCAGTAGTAAGGAGATGCCACGAATTTCCGAAAGGTCTTGAATTCAGCTTTGGAGAGGGTTTGAAGGAGAGCGAAGAATTTGGTGTTTTGCATGGTATTGTATTTTAAAAATGGAGTGAACTTGTAGTCATCATCATTTAAGCATCTTTTGAGTTGAAACCAACCACCAAATCTATTCACAATTCACATGCTTTTCGACCTTCAATTACAAAATTTTACCTAAAACAAATCTATTAAAAAAATTTCATAAAAAAATATAAATCAATTAAAAAATAAATTAAATAAGCAAAATTAAAATAAAAAAATTCAACAAATGGCTAAAAATACTTCAACTCTGTTTTTGCGCCTTCTAAGAAAATAGGTGACATTTGAAGAAAAGAAACAAAACAATCAGCACGATGAAATACAATGCTAAAATCACACAAAACCTGAATACTATGAAATATACAATTCCCTTTTGGTTTATTTTAAGTCTAATGCTTTCCTCCATCAATTTGCAAGCACAAGATTGTAGTAGCGTGTCTGTATCTGACTCTCTCAAATTGGTGAGTTTTTATGAGGCAATGGATGGTGATAATTGGATAAATAATGAGGGATGGTTGTCAAGCCCTGTTAAAGATTGGTATGGAATCACTGTTTCGTATGTACCAGACAGCAGTCAATGTTATGTCAGTGAAATCAGCTTAGTTAGTAATCGGCTGGATGGCATCATTCCAGAACTTAACTTAGACAAATTAACCGTCATTGATTTATTTCTAAACAGGATTAAAGGTACTATTCCAGATTTTAATTTACCTAGCTTATTGACACTCAAATTAGACAGTAATATCATTCAAGGTATCGTCCCCAACTTCAGCAATATTCCTCTTCTTAGACACTTACATCTACGGGGCAACCAACTAACAGGAAACATTCCAGATTTTTCTTTAATAAAAGATTTAAATACTTTGGATTTTCATAACAATCACCTGACAGGTACAGTCCCAGATTTCTCCAACCTTACCAACTTGAAAACATTAGTGTTAGGAAAAAATCAACTTAGTGGAAATGTCACTAATTTTTCTAAATTGCCTAACTTAGAAGGTCTGGATTTAGGAGGAAACGAATTAACAGGTCCAATTCCTCATTTCGAGAATATAACGAAAATAGATTTCATTAATCTACAATTTAATCAACTAACGGGAACAATTCCAAATTTTGACCTTCCTTTATTAAGAATCTTGGCATTAGGAGGAAATCAATTGACAGGTGTAATTCCAAATTTTGATAAAACCCCTATTTTGAACACATTGCTTGTGCATAAAAATCAGCTAACAGGCTATATACCAAACTTTAAGCATACTCCTCTCCTAGAATTTCTATGGGTATGCCCTGGAAATAGTTTATCGGCTATTGTTCCTGATTTTAGTAATTTTTTACTATTTAACTATGAAAGTTCTCAATTTGATTGTATGGCATTTTCTACCTTCACAGGCATCGCATTCAATGATAAAAATAACAACTGTCTCCAAGACGAAGGAGAAACAACCATTCCAAATACCAAAATCACCGTCAATGACAGTTTACTTCATACCTACACCGATGAAAATGGTTTTTACAAACTTCAATTAGATACTGGCACTTACTCAATCAAAGCAACACCTCCCAATTTTCTATGGCAACAAAAATGCCCCGAAAATTATAACTACTATACCATCACTATCGAAAATTATAACGATAGCATCCCCTCCCAAAACTTTGGGTTTGAAGCAGAAAGTGAATGCACTTTTTTAACCATTGACATCGCAACTCCTTTGCAACGAAGATGCTTTACCAACACCTACACCGTTTCTTACTGCAATGAAGGCACAAAATCAGCAGACAGTGCCTATGTAGAATTGACCTTTCCACCCGACATCATTCCACTAAACACTTCCATTCCTTTTGAAGAAAATGGCAATGTATGGTCATTTGATTTGGGTACATTAATGATTGGAGAATGTGGCTCTTTTACCGTCACAGATTTAGTCAGTTGTAATGCAGTTTTGGGAAGCACAGCCTGTGTCGAAGCACGTATTTATCCCGCATTTCTTTGCAGAGAAGTTAGTTCACTTTGGGATGGTTCTGATTTGGTCGTGGAAGGTGAATGTGTGGATAATGAATTCATTGAATTTACAATTACCAATATTGGAGAAGACATGCAAGACAGCATTGAATACCGAATCTACGAAGACGATATTTTATCTGCTTTAGATAAAGTACAGTTGATGGAAGGAGAAAGCCAAGAATTGAGCATTTCAGCTACAGGAGCAACCTATAGATTGAAAGCGGAGCAAACTGATTTTCATCCCCTTGAAAGTATTCCCCAAGCAATCATTGAACTATGTGGTGAAGAACCCTACTCTTTGGGTTTTGTGACTTCGCAAGCCAATTCTGATTTCGAACACTTCATAGACATAGATTGTCAAGAAATCATTGGCTCTTTTGACCCCAATGACAAAAGCGTACACCCAACAGGTATCACCAACCAACACTACATCGCAGAAGGTACTGAACTGACCTACAAAGTTCGTTTTCAAAATACAGGCAATGATACTGCATTTAGAGTCAGTATCATAGATACCCTTCAAAGCGAATACCTCGACCTACAAACCTTCAAAATCACCAATACCAGTCATCCTTATGAAGCTCATATCAATGACCAAAATGTATTGATTGTAGAATTTGACAATATCTTGCTACCCGACAGTACCACAAATGAGCCTGAAAGTCATGGTTTTGTGCAATACAAAATCACTTCTTTTCAAGATGCTCCTCAAAACTCCATTGTCACCAACCTCGCCAATATTTACTTCGACTACAATCAGCCCATCACCACCAATACCGTCTTCAATACCATTGGAATCCCCCAATTAGAAAGCAATCAAAACATGGCACTCCTCCAATTTGATGCCTACTTGGATGAACAAAAAAACATCCAACTTACTTGGATAACCGCTTCCGAAATCGCCAATTCTTATTTTGAGGTCCAACGAAGTAGCAATGGGATATATTTTGAAAAAATTGGAGGAATAGCAGCTCAAAGTCCATTGGACAGCCCCAATTTTTACGTTTATGAAGACAATGAACTTGAAGATAATATTCCTATTTATTATTACCGTTTAAAACAAATGGATTTTAATGGACAGTTTATATACTCCAATATTACCGATGTGATCCTTGGCGAGGTGGTTGCCATTGACCCCCAAAATCAATTAGTCACAAAAATTTGGTACAATGCCGCACAAAACAACGTTGAAGTAGTCACAAATCAATCCCATCAACTCCAAATTTTTGATATCAATGGACGTTTGGTGAAAAATGTAAATATTACTGAAGGAAGACAAACTATCGGTACTAAAGGTTTGGCAAGCGGGATATATGCCTATCAATTATTGCAAAATGGTTTATTGAGAAGTGGACAAACAGGAAAGTTGATAATTGTCGGGAATTAAAATAAAAAACACACCTCACAATCAATTGTTTATGATGACAAGATTGTGAACTTGTATTGAAGTATTCCGAAGACAGATGTTAGTAATTAAAGTTTATTGCGAGGTAGGATCATTTTCTGCCTCGCTTTTTTATTGCCTATTCAGTTACAAATATCAATCGGTCATTTCGTTTTTTTCGATAAAAAATGCGCTCTATCAAAAATTCTACTGTAATTTGTGCTTTCAAACCCCCTATTATCTCCAAACAGATGAAATATACATTGTACTACAAAAATATAGGAATGGGAACAGTCGTTGAAGACGATTTTGATTTCCCTAATTTGTTTGGTTTTTATGAGTTGAGTAGAACTTTCCAGTCAATTGAAACCAATGATTTTTTAATAAATTACATCAACTATTCAATAGCAGCAGACAAACTGATGTATGAAAACGAAGATGAGTGGTTGAAATTCATAGAACAAGAGGAAAAATCTTTCAATGACTTAATCGAATCTGAAGATTGGAAACTAGCACATGAAGAAGGGGAAATCCATAAAATCCTGATTCCAAATTTTTGTGACAAAAATAAAATTGTTTGGAGATGGAATTCTTAACAAACGAAATTAAATAAATACATGACCTTCAATCACCTTTTCCCCAATTCCAAACCCATCATTGGAGTCATTCACCTGCAAGCACTCCCAGGCGCACCACTCTTCAATGGCGACTTACAAGCCATTTACGACCAAGCCATTGTAGAAGCCGAAATATTCAATCAATACACAGATGGCATCATCATTGAAAACTTCAAAGATGCCCCTTTTTACCCCAGCCGAGTACCTGTCGAAACCATTGCGGCAATGTCTGCCATCAGTCGAGAAGTAGTCAATCGAGTAAAAGTTCCTGTGGGAATCAATGTACTACGAAACGATGCAAGTGCTGCAATGGCAATCGCCACAGCAGTTGGAGCGCAATTTATACGAGTCAATATACACATCAATGCAGTCGTTGCCGACCAAGGTATCATTGAAGGAAAAGCTTATGAAACTTTGCGGCTTCGGGCGGCCCTGCAATCCAAGGTATTGATTTTTGCAGATATTGGAGTCAAACACGCCAAACCATTGGCAGGAAGAGGTTTGGACTTGGAAACCAAAGATTTGACCGAACGTGGTTTGGTCGATGCGGTCATCGTGTCGGGTACTCGAACAGGCGAAACAACGAGTGTAAAGGATTTGCAGATGGTGAAAGAAAACTCCAAAGTTCCTGTGCTGATTGGCAGCGGAACGACCCCCGATAGCTTACCAATTTTGCAGCCTTATGCAGATGGGTTTATTGTGGGAAGCTATTTCAAAAAGAATGGAAAAGCAGACAATGAAGTTGAAGTTGAAAGGGTTTTACGACTGACGACTGACGACTGACGACTGACGAAACTATCTTGAATATAGTACCACAATACTTTAAAAATGAACAACTTCCCAACAAAAGAAACCGTGCTGTCTGCTCCTCAACGCATTGCAGCCTTCATTCACCGAACTCCTGTTTTGACTTCAAGCAGCATCAACCAAATCGTAGGCTGTGATTTGTACTTCAAATGTGAGAATTTCCAAAAAATGGGAGCTTACAAAATGAGGGGAGCATCCCATGCCGTTTCGTGTTTGAGCGAAGAAGCCAAACAAAAGGGCGTGGCAACACACTCTTCGGGAAATTTTGCACAGGCACTCTCTTTGGCTGCAAAAGCTTATGGCATCAAAGCCTATATCGTGATGCCCAAAAATTCGCCCAAAGTCAAACGGGCTGCTGTATTGGGTTATGGTGCAGAAGTCATTATGTGTGAATCGAATTTGGCGGCAAGAGAGGCGACTTTGAAGCAGGTAGTAGAACGGACAGGTGCAACTTTTGTACATCCTTCAAATGATATGGATGTCATTGTTGGAAATTCAACTTGTGCCAATGAATTGTTGCAGGAAGTTGGCGACTTGGATTACATTTTTGCGCCCATTGGTGGTGGCGGATTGATTGCAGGAACGGCTTTGGCAGCACATTATTTGACTGATAATCAAACGAAAATCATGGGTGGTGAGCCAATGATGGCAGATGATGCTTACCAATCTTTGAAGGCAGGTAGAATCATTCCTGTCCAAAATCCTCAAACGATTGCGGATGGTTTACGAACTTCCCTCGGTGACCAAAATTTTCCGATTATCCACCAATTGGTACAAGACATCATCCGAGTCGAAGAGGCTGAAATTGTAGCTACCATGCGATTGGTTTGGGAACGAATGAAAATCATTGTCGAACCTTCGAGTGCCGTAGCTTTGGCTGCCGTAATCAAAGGGCAGCCGCAATTTGAAGGCAAAAAAATTGGGGTGATTTTTTCGGGAGGCAATGTGGATGTAGAAAACTTGCCTTTTTAACCTACAAAAACTTTGTCAACGGTCGCAGACCTTGACAACAGTTAAGGTGAGTTTAAGGATTACTGCCAAACCACTTCATGAATACTGCTCAACCATTGAACCAGGTCATTTGCAGCCATACTTTCATTGTAGCGATTGTCTGTACCCGATTGATTCAGAATGATTCTGGAATAAGGATATAGGTCAGACTCCGTAGGTTCATTCTCACATTCTGCACCACAGCCTACACTTGTCATTCCACTTGTATCATAAGCTACCGCATAAAAAGTGCTAACACCTTCTTTCTCGCTTCCTTTTTGATTGGGTGAAAGTGAGCCATATGCAGCCTCTCTTATCTGCATATAATTCCCCTTCAATTCTTCCGCTTCAATGAGCGTTCCATTTGAAGTTGCTTGTGTATAGAGGCTCAACAAATCCGTTCTGGTGCAATACCCTTTGTCGGTCACATTCGTAGGATTGCTTTCGCTACTCAAATCGTAGGTCATCACCTGCCCCTTTTTGTCTATCAACCAGCCATTTGCAACACCTGTGGTGGCATTGGTATAAGAAAACTGAAACAAAATATCTTGGTTCACATGAGTTCTCAAAAAGTCCTCTGCACTTATTTCTACAGGAATGACTGCAATGTTATCAGCTTCTTTGCTGCAAGAAGTGAACGCCATTAGTAGGTACAAACAGAGGGCAAAAATGGAAGTGTATTTCTGCAATTGCATAGGATTTTGTCGTTTTGGAAGGTGAGGAAAATGTATTTGGATTCCTAAATTAAACAAAAACGGTTGTACCTCCAAGTTTGCTTCACGTAAAAATCTTATCTGTCGGTGATTGAACAAAGTGAATTTCATTATTTATTTTTTACACAATATTAAAAAACACAAACTATTTTTCTCTCACAACAAAACAAAAAAGTAAATATTGAAGTTTTACAGTAAGGAGATTATTGACAAAATTCTTTAACACCTAAAACATCTGACATGAAAAAAGGACTCATTTTTTTATTCTGCTGTATTTTCATGGCTGCAAGCCTAAATGCTCAAGAGAAAGTCAAAGAAA
>JBGCDY010000144.1:0-5010 GCA_045105835.1 Chitinophagales bacterium | reverse complement strand
GTTTCGTGGAAAGGCATTGAAGCCAAAAAAATCATTTTTTGTGAAGGACACCAAACCCGCTTCAATCCCTACTTTGATTGGCTTCCTTTCGTTCCTGCAAAGGGAGAATTGTTGATTATCGAAGCCAAAGGTTTGGACTTAGAAGCCACCGAACGAATCGCCAAAAACAAAATCACCCTCCTACCACTCGGCAATGACCGATATTGGGTCGGCTCAACCTACGAATGGAAGAAATTAGACGAAGTTCCCACCCAAAAATACCGAGAAGAACTCAGCTCTCAGCTCGAAAACACCATCAATGTTCCCTACCAAATCATTGTCCACCAAGCAGGGATTCGCCCTTCTGCCAAAGACCGACGACCTTTTGTGGGCTTGCATCCCAAGTATCCAAATATGGGCGTTTTCAATGGTTTGGGTACGAAAGGCGTTTCACTAAGCCCTTATTTTGCCCATCATTTTGCGGCGCACCTGGAAGAAGGGGAGGAGTTGGAGAAAGTGGTGGATATTCGGAGGTATTTTGTTACTATTCAGTAAGCCTTGAGGTGACATCTTTTCAAGACTCAAAATCGTTGGTTATCAATAATTTCCCAAGAAAAGGTGTAATCTCAAGGTGACCGCATCAAGATTACACACCGAGTTCTCGGCACAAGCTATTTTTCTAAATGCTTGGTTTACATTATGTTTGGTTAAAGTAGAAAAGATGTCACCTTGATGCTGAATAGTAACCTTATTTTAATTTCTGTTCACCCTTTGGTGGGCTGCTTTTCATCAAACTAAAACGTTTTGAAGAAAGAAATCTAAAAATTTCGTAAAATTGCATTGATGAAAAAATTGGATAGATACATTGTAGGAAAATTCTTAGGCACTTTCTTCTTCACCGTTTTATTGCTGTGTGTAGTGATTGTGGTGATAGATTTATCGGAGCGCATGGACGATTTTTTGGAAAACAATGCTCCAGTGAATCTGATTTTTTTCCAATACTACGCCAATTTTATTCCGCATACAGTGCTTACACTCAGTCCATTATTTATTTTTGTGTCGGTTATTTTCTTCACCTCTCGGATGGCATACCGCACCGAAATTATTGCTATTTTGGCAAGTGGTATCAGTTTTTATAGAGTGCTGTTTGGGCCCTATTTCTTTGCAGCTACTTTATTGGTCATTTTGCAGTTGTTTGCCAGTCATTATTGGGTACCAGATGCCAACAAAGACCGATTGGACTTTGAGTATCAATACATGCGGGGACAGATTGTGAACAGAGACAAAGACATTCACCTCCAAATTGCGCCCGATTCCTACATTTATTTAGAAACCTTCCTACTTAGTGACAGTTCAGGTCGAAAATTCACCTTAGAACAGATTGATTCCAACCAAAACATGGTCTATAAGCTTCACGCAAATAGGGCAAAATGGAATGGCGAAAAAGGAAAATGGGAATTGACCAACTACAATGAAAGACGCATTGACGGACTCAAAGAGACGATTACCAAAGGCGCAAAAATGGACACAACTCTGAATTTTCACCCCAGAGATTTTGCCCGTGAAAAACGCTTCAAAGATGCAATGACCCGCACCGAACTCAACGAATATATCCTCAAAGAACGGCAAAGAGGTACGCCCAATCTGGAGTTTTATGAAGTCGAAAGACACCGCCGTACTGCGGTGCCGTTTTCGACTTACATATTGTCTATCATTGCATTAGCAGTTGCTTCCCGCAAGGTGAGGGGCGGAATGGGACTCCATGTTTTTATTGGAATTGCCTTAAGTGCAGGTTATATTGTTGCGCTTCAATTTTCGACTACTTTTGCGACCAATGGGAATTTATCTCCGCTTTTGGGAGCTTGGACTCCAAATCTTATCTTTGGAGTGATTGCAGCATGGTTGTTGATAAAAGCTCCGAAGTAAAAATCTTATGTCTTACCATTGTTTCGCCCAACAAAAAACATTCCTATCAAAGTTTCTCGTTCACCAATCAGTTTCCAATAATAACGACCAGGAGAAAAACCTGCAATATCCACAACGAATTGAGTCGTTCCTTTCTCCAGTGTCCGTTCTTCCAAGACTTCCTGTGAGTTGTTTTCCAACACAAAACGATGGTTTTTGACCAAAGGTTTCTCGAAACGATAAGTAAACTCACCTTCTATATCTGCTCCGTTTTTGGGTGCAGTCAAGCCCGCAGAAGTGCTCCTACTTGTCTGCCACAAAACTGTTTCGTAATTTGGAACAGGCAGGAAAAATTGACCAAACTGAAGCATGACTTCATTTGCCTTGTCTCCCAAAGCACTGAGTTTATCCCTAAGAGAGGACTGTTCCGCTTTTTTTCGTTTCAATTGCCAATTTATTTCCATCTGTTGAAGTTCCATTTTGAAGCGCTCGTCTCCAAATAAAACTGCCCCACCATATAAATTTTCAAAAAAAGTAATTTCCTCTTCAATTGCGGGTTCATCCCTGCGAAGTTGAGTGAGTAATTGAAGGTCTCTATTGGAAAATGTATTGAGAACATAATTCTCAATCAATTCAATTCTTTTGTTTTCTGTCATCATGACACATGTAGTTTGTCAGCAAATTTATAAAATATCAGCTCGTTTAAAATCTTTCCTTACTTAATCAATTGTTCAACATAGATTTACCTATCCCCTTTCATCTTCAAATAGAGGATGTTACCTTATTTTTGAGGTAGCGTTTACAAATCTTTCTTACAATACTCGATTCTATTCTTAAATCTATACTTGTATAATTCAAGATTTCAGGAGTTGCTTCAATCAGACAATAGTCACAAAAGAGACTTTGACAGAATCTGTGAAACCAAAATTTGGAAGTTTATATTCTTGAAAAGTCAACTCGTAGGTGGCGAAACTTTCAAATTTTTCTTCAAACAGGTAGTGTCAAACAGTCGGTTATTGAAGCCCTCTATTATATTTGTACCATTTTTTGAGAAAAAGTGAACACCTCATTTAAAAAAAGTAACAATTTTTTTATTTAAATGTGAAAAATATAATTGTTTTTAATTTTGACTTTTAGCAATATAGCGGTGTTATCGCATTGTTTTGTTACGGAAAATAAATAAAATATTTTTTACTCGAATTCAAGTATTTCTCTAAAAAAATCAAAAAAGTCCCTTCAATGGCTTCGCTTGAATTCCAATTTGGCGGTAATCAAAATCCAACTGTTGCTGCAATATGGAGGCATAAACCGACCTAAAGTCAATCTCATACCTCAAATCTCCTTTGTCCAAATTGGATAAATTCGGGTTGTTGCCAATGATTCTTCCCCGATTGTTCCCCCCAATCACAAACATAGGAGCCGCCTTGCCATGGTCTGTTCCTTTTCCATTGTCTTTGACCCGTCGACCAAATTCCGAAAAAATCACCACCGTCACATTTTGCAGCAAACGAGCCTGTTTTAAATCCTGGTAAAAAGCAAATACGGCATCGTTCAATTGAGTCAACTGTCTTTTGTGCTTCTGCAATTGATTGTCGTGCGTGTCAAACCCATTGAGAGAAGTGTAATAAACCTTGGTATTGAGATTTCCCTTCATCAATCTGGCAATCCATTCGAGATTTTTCGCCAGCCCCGTTTTGGGATATTCTTTGGTTTGTTTAGCCTTTGACAGTGCTGTTTGAATGTCACTCGAACCTTCGCTGATAGAGGTGGCGATTTTTCGGACAAAATCCAGCTGTGGATTGGCAGACAATTGAACAGGTGTATTTCTTCCGTTTTGGATTCTGAATTGGTTGGGATTTTTGACGGTAATCGAATTCGGTTCGACTCCTCTCAAGGAAAGATTATCGGTTGTGTCTATGTTGATGCCCGCTGTGGGTTGGTGGTCTTTGCACTGCAAATCCAAATAGCGACCCAACCAACCTTCATTGAGGTATTCATTGGATGCTGATGCCGTTTGCCAGATTTCCTGACTCCTAAAATGGGAGCGGTTGGGATTGGGGTAACCCACGTTTTGAATGACCGACAAGTCCCCATTTTGCTGCATTTCAGCAAAACCCTTCAATGCAGGATGGAATGCCATTCCTTGATTTTTGCCGATGACCTCATCTTTTGACAAACCAATTTTGGGACGGTATTGGTGGTACAAAGAATCTGTATAAGGGATGAAAGTGTTCAGCCCATCGTTGCCGCCATTGAGCTGGATGAAAACAACTGAATGTTCTCCACTCACCAAATTGGGCTGTTGTCCGAAGGCATGTAGAAAGTCGGGAAGCAATAATGCACCGCCCGTAAAAGTACCTGTGATGGATAAAAAATTTCGTCTTTTCATCTTAGATTAATTGAAATTCAGGAGTTTTGGTAATAAAATTAAACAATCGGAGTACGGCTTGATTGGCGTTCTGACTTTGAGGGTCAAAATCGTACTTCAAAATAGATTCCATATCTTTTTGCAGGTTTTCATCGACCTGAAACAAGAGCCTTTCGGAGAGTTCATGTATGATGCTTTTGTGGCTTCCATTGGGATTCCAATCCAATCGGGTTTGGATTTTTTTAGCTTTTCTGCCTTCATACATCTTATTTCGGCACAAGGAATCCGAAACTTTATTGCGGTGTAAAAATACCTGTGAGGTGAGCCAAGACCTTCCTCCATCCCAACCCTTCACATTGGGAGGGTTCATCAAGTCCATGCCTTGTATTTTGAGGAATTGAAGGATGGCTCTGGGGCGCACTCCCACAGCTTGCAGTTCCTCCAACAATTGCAGCCCAAAGAGCAAAGGGTCTTTGATTTTGCTACCCGCAGTCGGTTTTTTGTATTCGGTTAGGAAAAGCATTTTTAGGAAAGGAGCGATTTCAAAATCTACTTTTCGGAGGTAATCTCCATAGTATTTGACAAGTTCTTCGGGGGGATTGTCATAGATGAACCACTTCAAAATTTTTCGAGTGATGAGATAGGGCGCATTTTTTTGCTGAAAAATGAGGTCAACCAAATCATCTGCATCGAAATTTCCCGATTTGCCCAAGTACTTTTTGATTCCGCTGTCCATTTGGCGAGGTCTATAAACTGCC
>JBGCDY010000143.1:0-3006 GCA_045105835.1 Chitinophagales bacterium | reverse complement strand
TTGAATTGTCAAAGAAAGTGACAGATAAAGGCGCTGTTCCATTGGTTGTATTCGCACTAAAAGCGGCAACAGGTGCTACTACTGGTTGCGTAACGGTAATGTAAGAAGAAATCGTTGTACTATTATTACCTGCACTATTCGTCGCAGTTAAAGTGACGGGAAAAGCACCAGAGTTGTTGTAAACAACTGTTGGATTTTTTAGAGTCGAGGTATTTGGAGTAGCTTCAGGGAAAGACCAATTCCATGAGGTCGGTTCATTGCTTGAATTGTCAAAGAAAGTGACAGATAAAGGCGCTGTTCCATTGGTTGTATTCGCACTAAAAGCGGCAACAGGTGCTACTGTTGATTTTATCAAGTTTATTATGTAATCCTCTACTTCTCCATACCCAAAGGTCAGACAAGGATCGGGAAGGCTGGCATCTGTATTCGGTTCAATCCATTTCATGGCTACCCGCATGCTTGTTTGTCCTTCTTGGGCATTGTTCGGGATGGTGAGATTGCCGTTTATGGTGGAAGTACTGGGGTTTCCACTGTCAAAAATCAATTCGTTTCCATCATTGAAGTCTCCGTCTTTATTGAAGTCTATCCATATTCGCCAATATTCTTCAAAAGGTTCGTCTGAAAAACCAGGGGCAAGTGTTACATTGTAGTTTTTACCTGTTTCAAGGGAAGTGTTGGTGTTGTTAAATTCTGCATATCCATAGTCATTGCCGCTTGTATTGGTGAAGTTTCCGATGGTAAAACTTTCAATCCATTCGTAATCTGCAACTTCTCCTTGTGAGGTGCAATAAGCATTGCCATTGCAGCCTGCTGTGGTAAAGATATGGGAACTGCTAAAATTGCTTTCCCCATCCGCACAAATGCTTTTCAATTGTACTTCATAATTTTTACATGATTCAAGACCAGAGTAAGATACGCCTATTTCGTCAAAATCTCCTGATATCCAATCGTTTGTTCCTGCATCACTTGCCCTCAAAGTATAGGAAAGTGCCAAAGGATGTTGTTCCCATAAAATGGTGGCATTGGTAGGAGTTACGGCTACAGATTGAATGTCCAAGGGAGGAGTACAGGGAACGCAAGTTGTCTCAAAAGTCAAAGTATTGCTTGCTTCGCTTCCCGAATCATTGCAGATGCTTAGGACTTGTACTTCATAAGTTAAGCAACTTACCAAATTTTGTAGGGTTATATTGCTTTGTTCGTTTTCGATAGACTGCCAAGTAATGGTACCTGCTGTTCGGTAATTCACCAAATATTTATCGGCATTTCCGTTTCCTGTCCAACTTACCCTTGCCGATTCTGCAGTGATATTGCTGAGGTTGGTATTGGTAGGAGCAGGGCAGGGGGGGGGCACAACCTTCTGTTTTGAAGGAAAAAATACTGCTGTATTCGCTTTGACTACCACTTCCACAAATAGCCTGAATACGAAATTCATAGTCTGTACAAGGGGATAAACCTGTGTATCTGGCATCCATGTCGTCAATACCTAATCCTTCTGTCCAATCACTTGTACCTTTTTGACGTGCTTGAACATTGTAAACGCTTGCCCCTGTTACTGCGTTCCAAACCAAAAGGGCTTCATTGCCTTGTACATTGGTTACGTTTAGCCCTGTGGGAACGGTACAATTTGCAGTAGAACCTTGACAGCCAAAACTGGGTATTCCATTGTTTATTTCGGTGGTTTCTCCTCCACAATCATTGTGGTCTGCTACAATCAGGATAATATCTACAGGATTGTTGTAGCTAGAAGGAATGGTAAAAGTTAATTCACAGCCTACTACATTGCCAAAAATAGCTCCCAAACTTTCACCATTGACAATTTCTACTGCACTTAGTTCGGCTTCCCAATTATTGGGATTGTAGCCGTTGCAGATGCTAAAAATGTATTTCTGTCCAGGCGTACATCCTGATACCAAATAAGCTTCATTGGTCCAAACTTCCCACGGTACTTCTACCATTCCATTGCTACAATTTGCACCTTCTGTAAGGTCATCATATATACTATTAGCAAATAGACAGGCATTGGAACCTCCTCCTTCATAGCAACCAAATGTTGGCACACCATTGTTTATCTCTTCTGTTTCACCTCCACAGTCGTTGTGGTTGGCTACCATTATGGCTATGTTTACGGAACTGCTATAGTCGGAGGGAATGGTGAAAATCAATTCACAACCTATGGCATTCCCAAAAACTGCTCCAATGTCTCCCCCCTCCAATACTTCTACCGCACTGAGTTCTGCTTCCCAATTATTGGAACTGTACCCATCACAGATGCTGAAAATGTATGCTTGACCTGGTATACACTGTGCTACTACATAAGCTTCATTTGTCCATACTTCCCACGGGCCTTCGACTATACC
This sequence comes from Chitinophagales bacterium, assembly GCA_045105835.1. GTDB lineage: Bacteria > Bacteroidota > Bacteroidia > Chitinophagales > UBA2359 > JAUHXA01. The sequence continues at coordinate 649 of JBGCDY010000143.1, read as the reverse complement.
ATTGCCGCAATCCCCTCCATCAACCAAATCATCATATGCTTCATCGTAGGAAAGACAATATTCGGGGACTCCACTATCACTGGATTGAGTGGTAAATGTAAAAGGATTGGAGAAGGTGCTGTTCGTACTGCCACAAACTGCTTGTACCCTGAATTCATAAGTAGTGCTTGGAGTCATCCCAACAATTGGGAGTGAGTTATTGGAGAAAGGATTGTTTTCAAAGGAATACCAATTGCTGTTTCCTTGTGTTCTGATTTCTACATTGTAGCCATTCGCTCCACTGACACTGTTCCACACAAGTGTAGTTGTTTCGGCAGTTAAATCATTGACAGCTAAACTTGTTGGAGTGGAACAAGTGCCTCCTCCTCCACTTTTTACACATTGAATGGCTTTTCGAGCGTTGATTCTCCCTGCTCCAAGTAAACCTATATAATTGGGGTTTTGGGCATCAATATTATCTGCTGAAGAATACAAACAATTCAGCAATTGTTGATTGCTTAGATTAGGGGCCTGTGATTTCATCAAGGCTAATAGGCTCGCTACATTGGGGCAAGCCATTGAAGTACCGTTAAGTTTTATGTATCCTTTGTTACCAGGTGATGTACTTAGTATTGAAGTACCTGGAGCAGTAATATCTACCCACGTTCCA
>JBGCDY010000142.1:0-2333 GCA_045105835.1 Chitinophagales bacterium | reverse complement strand
TCGGCAGAGGATACTCCCAATCAAATATTAATCGTAGGGGTAGAAGACAATACCGTTATTGAAGTAGTACCCAGTGCCATTACATTAATAGGAAATAGTGATCCATTTTCTATCACACTCAATAGAGGTGAAGTTTATCAGATTGCTTCATTGATAGAGGGTACAGATTTAACAGGCACCTATATTTATAACAATGAAGGAAATTGTCAAAAGTTTGCCGTTTTTAGTGGTCATTATTGCATCAATGTTCCAACAGGTTCAGATATTTGCTGTTGTGATCACTTATTTGAACAAGTTCCACCTACTGCAAAATGGGGGCAAACGTTCGTCACAGTTCCATTCGATACAAGAGCCGCAGATATATTTCGAGTTTTGGCTTCTAAAGACAATACCATTGTACAGGTAAACAACAATACTTACAATTTGAACCAAGGGGAATACGAAGAGTTTTTTCTAAGTACAGCAAGTTATGTAGAGTCGAATAAACCTATTTTGCTAATGCAATACAGTGTAAGTGCAGAATACGATAATACCAGATCTGACCCTTTTATGATTGTAATAAGCCCATTGGAACAAGTCATACAACCCATTTCCTTCAATGCCTTCACCTCTACGGTCATTGAAAGGTATTATGTCAATGTAGTAATTCCTTCCAACACTGTAAATCAGACATTTTTAGATGGTGTAAATGTCAGTAGTTCTTTTGAAGTTTTTTCGCAGAAGCCTGAGTATTCCATTGCACAAATTCAAATTACACAAGGAAATCACATTCTCGAAAACCCAAGCGGAATGATTGCTTATGTCTATGGATATGGAGAATATGAATCCTATGGTTATATAGCAGGAGCGAATTTGGAGTCTCTTCAAAAAACCTTTTCCTTTGTTTATGATGCAGATACAATAGACTATCTACAATTCAGCAAAAATGTCTGCAAAAATCAACCTTTTGATCTTATTGCACAGGTCACAGATGATAAAGCTATAGATTTTGCTTGGACACTTGGAGATGGTAACTTCGCCAATGGACGCAATATCCAACATCAATATATCAACAATGGAAGTTATCCTGTCTCACTCTCTATTTCTTATGAGGAAGGCTGTATAGATGTATTGGAAGCAGTAGTTAATGTGACAGACATTGAAGTAAGTAATGAAATAACAATCTGCTCCAATGAGCAATACGAAATTGGAACAGATAGCTATTCTACAACAGGAGTTTATACCAATACCTTTGTTGGTCAATTAGGTTGTGACAGCATTGTTACTACAAATCTAATAGTAATCCCCTCTTATGAAATCACCATTGATACCAGTATTTGTGATGGAACGAGCTACGAAGTTGGTAATAATTTTTATACCGAAGCAGGAATTTTCACGGATAATTTATCAACAAATTTGGGTTGTGACAGCATCATTACCTCCTATATTCGTATCAAAGAAGTTTTTGAAGTAGAGAATATTCAGATATTCTGCGATGTAGATAGCTACTCCATCGGAAAAAGTACCTACACGACCTCTGGCGTATATACAGATATACTTACATCTTCACTCAACTGTGACAGTACTGTAACAACCTATCTTTCCTTTGAAAGCACTGACTTTGAAGAAATAGAAGCCACCATATGTGAAGATGAGCCCTTTCAGGTTGGCAATCAATTTTATACCGAGTCGGGAACATTCACTGATACTTTAATCAATGTACACGGATGTGATAGTATAGTTGTTTCTTATTTAGATTTGTTAAGTTGTACAGTTGCCATACCATCTGCTTTTTCTCCAAATGAAGATGGTATCAATGACCGCTTTCAAATCTTCAATCGTGATTCAGAAAGTACACAGGTCGTATCTTACCAAGTATTCAATCGTTGGGGAGAAGATATTTACAGTGCTTTTGACTTCCCTATTTCAGAAACTCGATATTGGTGGGATGGAACAACTGATTTTCGTCCTCTTGACATTGGTGTGTATGTTTACCTAATCAAAGTAGAATATGGGAATGGAATACATGAAATTTTTAGCGGTCACCTAGCCTTGATTCGATAAAGCAATTTCAAAAATAAATATTTTTTATAAAAAATTCTTAAACATGAAAACCAAATTTAACTTAACCGTATTATCTTTTATTTTTATCCTTTTGCTATTCAATGCCTGCAAAAAGGACGATTCCAATACCTACGGCAATGACGAAATCAGCATTGCAGACAATGTACTGATTCTAAACGAAGACCAAATTGGTCTATTGGTGGAGGTTGATAACTCAGAATTGACTTTTTCTGGAGGCAATGCCGATATAGAAAGCATTGTTGAAGGCGACATCATAGTATCAGACATCA